>JALZUT010000115.1 GCA_023300575.1 Olleya sp. | reverse complement strand
CGTTTCTTCCCTTTTTTCTGCTTTTCTAGTAATTTACGCTTACGCGAAATATCTCCACCATAACATTTTGCAGTTACATCTTTACGTAATGCTTTAACGGTTTCTCTAGCAATAATTTTAGCTCCAATTGCTGCTTGAATAGGAATATCAAATTGTTGACGCGGAATTAATTCCTTTAATTTTTCACACATTTTTTTACCAATATTATGTGCGTTATCTGCATGTATTAATGCCGAAAGCGCATCTACTGGTTGTGCGTTTAATAAAACGTCTAAACGCACTAATTTTGATACTTTCATACCAATTGGATGATAGTCAAAAGACGCATATCCTTTAGACACTGTTTTTAGTCGGTCGTAAAAATCAAAGACGATTTCTGCTAAAGGCATTTCAAATGTTAACTCAACACGTTCTGGTGTTAAGTAATTTTGATTGATAATCATACCACGTTTTTCAATACACAAACTCATTACGTTACCAACAAAGTCGGATTTGGTAATGATGGTTGCTTTTATATAAGGCTCTTCAACACGGTTTACGGTTGAAGGATCTGGTAAATCAGAAGGGTTATTGACAATAAAAGCCTTGTCTGGATGTTTGTTTGTAAAGGCGTTATACGATACATTGGGTACTGTTGTAATAACGGTCATGTCAAACTCACGCTCTAAACGCTCTTGGATAATTTCCATGTGTAGCATTCCTAAAAATCCACATCTAAAACCAAAACCTAATGCAGCAGAACTTTCTGGAGCAAAGACTAATGACGCATCATTAAGTTGTAGCTTTTCCATACTGTTTCTAAGTTCTTCATAATCTTCTGTATCTACAGGATAAATACCAGCAAAAACCATTGGTTTTACATCTTCAAAACCTTCGACAATATTAGTTGTTGGGTTTTCAAAATCTGTAATTGTATCTCCTACTTTTACTTCTTTTGCAGTTTTAATACCTGTAATTAAATACCCAACATCTCCAGTTTTAACACTTTTTTTTGCAATTTGTGTTAGTTTTAATGTACCAACTTCATCAGCACTATATTCTTTATCTGTAGCAACAAATTTTATTTTTTGTCCTTTTTTAATTTCACCATTAAAAACTCTAAAATAGGTTTCTATACCTCTAAAAGTATTGTAAACCGAATCAAATATTAAGGCTTGAAGTGGTGCGTCTGGATCTCCTTTTGGAGCAGGAATACGCTCTATAATTGCTTTTAAAATAGCTTCTGCACCAAAACCAGTTTTACCACTAGCATGTATGACTTCTGAAGCATCACAACCTAACAGTTCTACAATATCGTCGGTCACTTCTTCTGGATTTGCACTTGGTAAATCCACTTTATTTAATACAGGAATAATTTCTAAATCATTTTCTAACGCTAGATATAAGTTAGAAATAGTTTGTGCTTGTATACTTTGTGCAGCATCTACAATAAGTAAAGCACCTTCGCAAGCTGCAATTGATCTAGACACTTCATAAGAAAAATCTACGTGACCAGGTGTATCAATTAAGTTTAATATATAATCTTCACCTTCAAAAGTATAATCCATTTGTATGGCATGCGACTTAATGGTAATACCACGTTCGCGCTCTAAATCCATACTATCTAATAGTTGTGCTTGCTGCTCTCTAGCAGTTACAGAACCAGTAGTATCTAGTAATCTGTCGGCAAGTGTACTTTTACCATGGTCAATATGTGCAATAATGCAAAAGTTTCGTATGTTCTTCATAGTCAATCAATCTTTATAAGAAAAAAGATGGTACAAATATAAAGTATTTATTATGCATTTAGAGTATTTTATTTCATTTACCAAATGACTGAAATTTGCGGTTTTTCCCGCAATAAAAAGTGAAAAAAGAATAGTATCTTTCTTTTTTTAAATTTAGTCACTTGAAGTATTTAAAACCGCTTTTTTTCTTCCTATTTATAATTCAACTACAGGCTCAAGAGTTTAGTATTTCTGGAACAGTTGCAGATGAAAATAACATAGCTATTCCGTACGTAAATATTATTGCTGTAAATACTTTAGATGATACAGATATAAAAGGAGTTAGTACAGATGAAAATGGAGGTTTTGAAATCTCTGGTCTAAAGGAAAACACCTACCAATTAAAGGCCTCCTTTTTAGGGTATGAAACGTTTATTAAAACCATTATTCTAAAAGTGTCTATACTTGAAAGAATAGTCTTAAAAGAATCTTCAGAAAACTTAGATGAGGTAACTATTGTAGCTAATAAACCAACCTTAAAAAAAGAAGTAGACCGTTTAGTTTTTAATATTGCTAACACTTCTTTAAGTCAAGGTACTATATTGGAAGCACTAAGAAGTACGCCTAGTGTTTTAATTTTAGGCGATAACATTACTATAAAAAACAGTAATCCAACTGTTTTTATAAACGATAGAAAAGTACATTTATCTGCTTCTGAGTTAACACAATTGTTAGAAAGCTCACCAGCAAATTCTATTAAAAAAATCGAAGTTATTACCAATCCACCAGCAAAATATGATGCAGAAAGCGGAGTGGTTTTAAACATTGTAATGAGTAAAAATTTGGTTACAGGTTATAGAGGTAACGTGTTTACAAATTATTGGCAAGGTGTTTTTGCTAGATATAATGGAGGGATCAACCAATTTTACAAAACTAAAAAAATAAACCTTAATCTTAATTATAGTTATAAACACGCTAAAATTAATAGAGAAAATGAGGAAGAAATTAATTATCCAGATCAGATTTGGAATACTGATTTAAACAGAAACACGACCTCAAAAACGCATAATGCCAATCTAAATTTTGACTATTATATAGATGAAAATAGCACATTAAGCCTATCATCAAACGTATTGTATTTACCGTTTTTTGAATACTTAACTAGAGGAAAAACTGCTATTAACGCTGTTTTAGACACCGACGATTTTAGCTTTAATTCTAACAACTTTTCGCAAGATGACAAGTATAATTTAGGTGTAGACTTAGATTATAAAATTACATTTAAAAATGGAGCAAGATTATTAATAAACACGCACATTACTAGATATGATTATAACAGAAATCAAAATGTAAACAGTGATTATTTTGATAACAATAATGGGTTTGATTTTGCTACAGCGTTTAACACAAAAAACAATCAGGAAACAGAAATTTTAACCTCTCAATTAGATTATGAATTACCACTAAGTGAGAGTTCTAATTTTTCTGCAGGAATAAAATCGTCCAATGTAGAAACAGAAAGTGATATAACACAACTTGATATCAATACAACAACCGGAAACCAAACCTTAAATATAGCAAATACGAATACCTTTATTTATGACGAATCTGTTTATGCTGGTTATATTAGTTATAATAAAGACTGGGAAAAATGGAGTTTTTCTGGAGGGCTTCGCGCAGAGCAAACTGATATAGAAGGCATTTCGCCAACAACAAATACGACTAATACACAGAATTATTTAGACTGGTTTCCAACGGTAAATCTAAGCTGGCAAGCGTTTGAAAAAGCAAATGTATATACCAATTATAAACGCAGTATTTCTAGACCAGACTTTCAAGATTTAAACCCGTTTAATTTCTTTTTAAACGATAATACTATTGTAAGAGGTAACCCTAATTTACAACCGTCTTTTACCAATCATTTTGTGGTAGGAACATCACTATCAGAGCGCTATACTATCGAAGCGTATTATAAAGATACTGAAGGTGATATTTACGAATTACCACTTCAAGATAATTTGAGTAATATATTAGTGTACTCGCCAACAAATATTAACAATACTAGAGAATTTGGATTTGATTTTATAACTTATTTTGATATGACAGATACTTGGTCAGTCTATTTTGTAACCTCCTTATATAATATACAAGACCAAACCAATTTTAATAGTAGTTCGCTTAAAATGGACCAATGGTCAAACTATTCTGTGCTTAGTAATGACTTTTCATTATTAAAAGACAAAAGTTTATCTGCTAATTTTACTTTGACTTATGCTAGTAAAAACCAGCAAGGGTTTCAGATTGTAGATTCGCGTTTTATTTCGGACTTATCGTTTAGTAAAAAGGTATTTAAAGACAAAGGTACTTTGTCTTTAGCTTTTGCAGATTTATTTAATCAACAGGATTTTGAAGTACGTTCTAAATATGAAAACCAAGATAATAGAAACTTTACAAATATTGATAATAGATACGTAAAATTAGGTTTTAGTTATAAGTTTGGAAATACCACTCTACAGACTAATGAGCGTATTAAAGAGCTTAATGAACGTGAACGTTTGGAGGATTAATACCTACGTAGGCAGAAATCTTTTAAAAAAAGTAAACCAAACACTTATACAAACCAATCACCTTAGTAAATAGATTTTCAATAAATAGAATTAGATAACAACTAACCAAAATAGATTCCTGCCTATGCAGGAATTGTTAATCCACCCACTCTGCAATAAATAAGTTAGTATCACGTCCTCCTCCATTATTTCTGTTTGAAGAAAACGCTAACTTTTTACCATCGTTAGAAAACACAGGAAACGCATCAAACGTTTCTCCATGTGTAACACGCTCAAGGTTTTTACCATCAATATCTATTAAGTATAGATTAAAAGGAAAACCACGTTCTGCTTCAAAGTTAGAAGAGAATAATATTTTCTTTCCCGAAGGATGAAAAAACGGACTCCAATTCGCATTTCCTAAATCGGTTAATTGACGTAAGTCGCTGCCATCTGCATTGCAAATGTAAAGCTCCATATCTGTAGGTTCTACCAAACCTTCAGCTAGTAAATCTTTGTATTCTTTAATTTCTTGTTCAGTTTTAGGTCTAGAAGAACGGAAGATGATTTTTGTTCCGTCTGGAGAGAAAAATGCACCTCCATCATAACCTAAGGCGTCAGTAATTTGTTTTACATCTGTACCATCCAAATTCATGGTATATAATTCTAAATCACCACTTCTGGTAGAGGTAAAGACTATTTTATCTCCTTTTGGCGATACTGTTGGTTCTGCATCGTAACCAACTTCGTTAGTTAATTGCTTTACAATATTACCTTCTAAATCGGCAACAAAAATGTCAAACGTGTCATAAACAGGCCAAATATATTTTCCGTTTTTACGCAAAGGTGTATCAGGACATTTCTCGTCTCTTAAATGTGTCGACGCGTAAATTATATGTTTGTTATCTGGTAAAAAGTAAGAGCAAGTTGTGCGCCCTTTTCCTGTACTTACCATAGGTGGTATTTTATCTTTAAAAGTATCGTCTGCATGCATTAAAAACATTTGATCACAGTTTACATTCCATTTATCATAATTAGACTGAAACACAATTTGTTTGTCGTCAAAACTCCAGTATGCTTCTGCATTATCACCTCCAAAAGTCACCTGACGTAAACTTTTAAAGTGCTTTTCTTCAGGATAGATTAAATCATCATTGGTCTTAACAGCTTCTTCTTTTGCTTTTTTTTCTTCAGTAGTATTTGTTGCTGCTTGTTTTTCATTTTTACAAGAAAAAAGTACTGTTGTAATTAATAAAATTCCGAATAACTGTGTTTTCATAATGCGCTTTAATAACTGGCTTTTATTGCCTAATTTTGTACAAAATTAATACTTCTTATTATGAAATTAATAAAACTCCTTGTTTTTTTGCTTGTTTTAGCTTCATGTAAAGTCGATACTTCAAAAAAAATTACGATCCAAGAAGATATAGAGTTCCTAGCAGATGATGCTTTAGAAGGGCGTCAAACTGGTACTGAAGGCGAACAAAAAGCTGCTAAATATATTGCAAAACGTTTTGAAAATTTAGGTTTGCAACCAAAAGGGACGAATGGTTATTTTCAAACATTTTCGTTTAAACCAAAAACAGATCCACATCAAAAA
>JALZUT010000114.1 GCA_023300575.1 Olleya sp. | reverse complement strand
AAATTTGACTAAATAAACACGTGCTAGTTTTTTTTCATTTAAAATAATATAGTCCTGAATTGAGTTAAGAGCATTAAATATAAAATGCGGATTCATTTGCGAGCGCAAGTTTTCTAGCTGAGAGAATACTAATTGCTGATTGATTTGCGCTTTTTCTAATGCTAGATTTTGACTTACTTTTAAACGTTTTGTTTTTTTAACAAAATAGTACCAAATAAATAGTACGCATAAAAGGAAAAGCAAACAATAAAACCACCAAGTTTTATAAAATGGTAAACGCACTTTTAAAACGATAGTAATAGGTTTTGTGTAGTTTTCTTGAAATTTGTTTTTAGCTCTTAAATTAAAATTAAATGTTCCTGTTGGCAGCGTATTAAATTTAACAAAGTCTATACCACTTTCTACACTTACCCATTTACCATTATAACCCTCTAGTTGGTACTCATAATCTATAAATTTGTTAGACTGAAAACCATTTGTATTAAAACCAATTTTTATTTCGCTTTCATTTTGTTTTAAATTATATTTCGTTTTTAATAAAGTGTCTTTTTCTTTAATAGCAACATTTGTAAAATAAGGTTGCATTATTTTTTTAGTTTTTAAAATTTTGCTCTTATTAAACTTATATAATCCAGTATTTGAAGCATAAAACAAATCTTCTCCTAAAATCTGGACACCAGTAATATTATAAGAGTCTATACCGTCTTCGCGATTAATAGTTACTATTTCTTTAGTTTCATAATTATAGCATTGTAATCCTTTGTCTGTTGCTAACCAAATTGTTTTTCCGTCAGGTTTAATTACGTTTATTAAATTTGAAGCTAAACCTTCTTTTTTAGTTAATTGATATATCAACGTATCATTCTTAAAGCCATATAAGCCTTTACCATCTATAGCTACCCAAACAATATCATCATCATTGATTGCAATTCTTGACGCAAAAACCGGCTTACCTTTGTAAATGATTGGTTTGTGTTTTCTTGTTTTAATATCTATGACGCCTAATCCATCAATAAAATTACAATAGGCTTTATCTTTAAAAGTATTTAACACAGAACCATAACTTCTAAATTGACGAAGAGATAATACTGTATCTGTTAACTTGTTGTACATAGATAGATTATAAGATTGACTAATTAGATAATTGTCCTTATCAATAACAGAAATAGATTTAGTTGAAAAAAGTCTTTTTTTTATTGATTTCTGTTGTATTCTATCATACAAAACAGACTCTGTAGTTGCTGCTATTAAAACATCGTCTGAATGCTTATTATAGCATATATTAGTGATCCTATTTTTAAAACTAATTTGAGATGGATAAAGTTGATTGTTTTGCTTTTTAAAATTTAATATTTCATGGTTTGATGTTGCTAAAAAAAGATCGTTTTCGTCTATTTTTTCTATTACTGTAACACCTGTGCTTTTTGGTAAATCAATTTTTTTTAAAGCTGTATTTGGCATAACATAAACGCCATTCTTAAATGTTGTTATCCAAAAATTATTGTTATTATCTATTAGAACATCTGTGGTAAAAAATCCTTTAAAATAATGTTCTTCTATTTTTAGATTATAATTTTTGATGTTACAAACAAATATGCCATTATTTGTTAGAACCCAAATTCTATTTGCAATTTGATATGTATGTACTATTATTGTATTTGCTATAGTATCTGGTATTTTTACAGCGTGTATTTTTTTGTTTTTTAATTGAAATAATGAGTTTTTTCCTGTTTTTTCTAGTTGATTAAAATAAAAAATCTCTTCATTAAAATCAAAGAATTTTCTTATTCCACGTTCTGCATCTGTAGCAAATGGTATTGTATTTATTGGATACGGTTTTTTTAATGCAACATTATCTGTAAAATAAATAATGTTGTTTTTATTAAAATAAAACCCTTGCTTGTTTTCATTTAAATCTACTAAATAAGCTTCTGCCCTTTCTTCCAACTCACTAGCGACTTGCTTGGTTTCAATATTAACAGTTGTTATTTTTTTTCTGTTTTTGATTATAAGGTGATTTTTAAAAATATTAAAATCTACCAAGGCATTGATGTCTTCAAAGTCTTTAAACAGGACTAAATTATCACCTTCTGTATAAAAAAATTGCCCAGATAAATTATTAGACCAAACACGACCTTTATTATCTAAAGTTAGCCTAAATAAAGAGCGCCCACGTTTTTCGGGATGTGTATAATGTTTGTAGTTTTTACCGTCATAGCGAAACAAACCTTTGTCTGCTGCTAACCAAATAAAACCATCATTATCTTCTAGTATATCGTAAAACTCAATATCTGGCAGGCCATCTTTTTCAGTAAGATGAATTGATACAGGTTGTTGTGCATTAATAGTTTGAAATGCAAATAAAGAGAATAATAAAATGGTGTAACGAAAAATCAATAGTATACTTTTAATCAAAGCTACAAAATTGAGTACTATTAAATTATAATTTATTAGTGAATGGTATAGATAACAAAGTAAAAGGTAAGAAAATTAATTAACTGGAAAACTATTAAACATCTTAGACTCCAACTCTCCTTTATCATTCTCGAAAATAAGATAAGCTTGTAAATCCGGGTGCTTAGACATAAAATAGTCTACTTTTTTAATTCCCATTGCTTGGAATGCAGTTGCATAACCATCTGCCATCATACAATTTTCGGCTATTACAGATACGCTTAAAATATTAGTTTTGGTTGGATAACCTGTTTTAGTATTAATAATGTGCGCGTATTTATTTCCGTTTTCATCAATTTTAAATTTACGGTAAGTACCTGAAGTTGCCATAGCTTCATCTTTAAGCACAAATACTTTATCATAACTTTGCGAGCCATCAAAATTTGGGTTTTCGACACCAACAGTCCAGCCTTTTTGCTTTTTAAGATTAATACCTTTTGCTCGCAGTTCTCCACCAATATCAACAAGATAATGTTGGATATTTTTAGAATCTAAAAAATCTGCAATCACATCTACGCCATAACCTTTTGCAATAGCATTAAAATCTATATACGTTTCTTTAGGTTTTTTTATTATGTTGTTAAACAATCCTACACGGTTTAGCCCAACATATTTAACTAAGCGGTTTACTTTAGCACTATCCAAAACTGTATTGTTTTGTTCAGAACCAAAATTCCAGGCGTTTACTAATTGTCCAATGGTTGGATCAAAAAAACCCTCTGTTTCTCTATAAATTTGTTTTGAAGCTTTAAAAACAGTTTCAAAATGGTTGTCAACTTTAACTGTTTCGTTTCTATTTAATTTAGACATATCAGAATTGATTTGATAGTTAGACATCGACTTATTTATAATATAAAACAAGTCTTCAAATTGCTTTTGATAACTTGTTGCATCACTATCATAATACGAAATACTGAAACCTGTCCCGAAAACCGGACCAGAAACTTGTATTAATTGAGGTTCTTTTTGACAAGAAAAAAACACTATTAGCAGCAATAGTATGGTGACAGATTTTCTCATTTTAGTTCAGGTTTGTTTCAATTAGTTGAATCCCATTATATTCTATCAAGTATTCTTGATCTAAAAAAATAGGTAAATCTTCTCCATTTGGATTACCCAAACCGACACCTGCATATAACACTTTTGCGTTTTTATCTCTAGCATGTTCTTTAAAGGATTCCATCCAAACCACATCATAATTATTGGCATTATCTGGTAATAAAACAGCTTTGACAATTACAAAAAAGTATTGTTTATTAGCGTCCATACAAACAAATTGTGGATGTTTTTTTAGCTTACTGTTTATAGCTATAAACTCAAAACCACGTTTCTCTAGGTCTTTACCTACATGATTCATAGCAAGATTATGAAGTTCTTGTGGTGTTAACGGTTTACTCATTTTATTTAGGCCTTTAATCTACACTCAAGATAAACTTAAGCAGTAAATTTATATTATTAACACAAAAATACGACAATAGCTAGTTTATAAAAAGTCGGTTTATATATTTGAAAAAAATAAGGCTTACTATTTAAATCTCACAAATTTTGAGTCGTAAAAAGTATAATTTGAAACCGGAATTACAGCATTCATTTTTAAATCATACCAAGGCGAAATTTCAGAATCTTCTAAATTTTTAACCAAATGAACACTTTGTGCTGGTGTATTTCCTTGAACTAATAAAAATAATTTTTCAGCTTTATCATTTACTACTTCATCAGCAATCATTACAATATGACCAGGTGAACCTCCTTTTATAAGCATGTCTCCTATCTTTAGATTTTTAGACTCAACTGATTCTAACTCATGATACATTGATAATGTCCCAGAATACATGTAGATTAAATTAAGATATTTATAGAAGTTGTTTTTTGTATGGTTTACTGAAGCTGTTTTACTAAACGTTACTTTATTACCCTTAATTTTTGGTCTAAAACCCTCTGCATATTTAATCCAAGAACAATAGTGTCCAGAAGTAAAATTAAAGCCTATATCGTTCTTTCTATTAGTATCCCAAAGATATTCGCTTCTAATTCTTATTAAAGCATCTGCACATTGCTGCAATCCATTTTTAGGCACTAAAATATCTAAGACACCAATATGTCCTTTTTGCCAAAAATATTCGGTATTATCATAATTAATAATCTTGCTTCCAAAAGGTTTTAGTTTATATTTTCTAAGGTATTCCTGAAACGAACCTTTTGGATAAGTAACTCTTTTATATCCTTTTGGTTGATTAACTCTTGACGCAATAGTCAGACTGTCTTTATCAATATTATTTACTTTTTTAGAAATTGCATTTACCAAATGGGTAATAGTTTTGGGCTTTAATTGGTAGGCTAATAATACTAGAGTTAGTATTACAAAAAAAGTAAGTAGGGATTTTTTCATATTTAATAATAACGATAAAACTCAATACTTTCGTATTGAGTTTTTAATATTTATTGTGAAATGTCGTTTAGATACTAGCCTCCAAAGTCATCAAATCTGATATTTTCGTCATCAATTCCAAAATCTTCTCCCATTTTTTGAACCGCTTGGTTCATTAATGGTGGTCCACAGAAATATAATTCTATATCTTCTGGTGTCTCATGTTTAGATAAATATTGGTCGATTACTACTTGGTGTATAAATCCTATAAATCCATCTCCAGGAGCATCTATGTTTTCTTTAACTTTCCAGTTATCCTGTTCCATAGGTTCAGATAATGCTAAGTAGAATTTAAAGTTTGGGAAAT
>JALZUT010000113.1 GCA_023300575.1 Olleya sp. | reverse complement strand
GCTTCTTCAAATTTTATGACTTGATCTTCTTTATCATGAATAATAAGCCCTTCTAAATTTAGTTCTTTTGAAAACTTTGCTGCAGAATAAAATGAAGGTGGATTATTAAAACGTTCAATTACTATTTGATTTAAACCGTTTTCTATACGACTATTAAAGCTTAACATATTGACATAATTTTTAAAAACCTTAGTAAATTCTGAAGGAGCGCCAAGTAAAACCATTTTTTTTAATAATTGGTTTTGGTATTTATGCTGAAAAAAAACAGAAGACATACCACCAACAGAATGTCCTATAATAGTATTAGCTTGATAATGAGTCGTAACTACATTTATAAACTCAGAATATAAAATGGCATTAAATTGTGTTCCACTAGATTTACCATGTGCAGGTCCATCTAAAGCAACAATATTATAATCTAATTTGTGTAAGATATTAATTAGATTTTTCCATCTAAAGGTGTTGCTTTCCCAACCATGAACAAGTAAAATAGTGTCTTTAGAGCCTTTCCAATTGTAGGTTTGTATAGAGTAGTCTTGGTATTTTAAAATCTGTTGGTCTGCAGTGTTTAAAAATTTATTTTCCTTTTCAATTGTACGCCCTTTTCTTGGAGTTGCAAATAAGTCTAAAGCTTTAGAGCTTGCATATGTAGGTGCTATATAACTAACAAGATTTAGTGAGTTACCAATTAATTTTGGTAATATTTTAGCTATTAGTTTTTTCATTTATTGGTGTTCTCTATTTACTAAATCCATAGAAAAAGCTGGCGTGCAAATAGCAATATATTCACAAGCTATTGTAAACGGATTTGAGTACTGTACTCTAGTGTTTTTTTTGATTTTAATAGATTGTCCAGCTTCTAAAACAATTTCTTCTCCTTCAATAATAAATTGTTTTCTACCACTAATTATGTAGGTGTATTCATCAAATTCCGGAGTTTGAAACGGTTCACTCCAACCCGCGGGTGCAATCATATGTGCAATGCTAATGTCTTTGTTTCCATCTGTGGCATTACCAAAATGCTCTTCTATTACTTTACCATCAGTTGTTGGTACAATAAATGGAGTGTTTTGTATGTTGTATTTTTTTATTTTCGACATTTTTACTCAGAGATTTTTGATTCGTAAAATTCTAATATATTCTTTAGTTTTAGAGATTCCTCTTCTTTTAAAATGCCAGAAATAATATTAAAATCCTCTTGACTCGCAGATACTAGTTTGTATCCACTATTATTACGATTAATACGTTGTAATTTTTTTAAATCAAACCTGCGTTTTGGGAATTCAGTTTTTATTATTTCATCGTTTTCAATAATGAAATAAGGTTTTTTTTCGTGGAAAAATAGATATAAATATAAAACACCTAAACCGATCCAAAAGTATTTTAAAAAACTTAAAGTACTTGAACTAGTTTCATTAAACAAAGAAATACTTCCAAAAGCTAACCATGCTATTCCCATAAACAAGTTTAGTTTTGAATTTGTTTTTCTGTATAAAGCTGTTTTTTCCATTTAATATTTTTAAATCTGGAGTAAGTCCTACCTTACCAAATACTGTAATCTAAACCTACCATCCAATCATAAAATGCTTAATCTTTGCAATGTCTGGTATATTAGCTTTCTCAATTTTTTTAGACATGTTAAATCTAAGTTCTGCTGGTAATTCTGATTTGTCTATTAAAAAAAAGATATTGCTTTCTTTTACAAAAACTGAGGCGCTTTTAAATGAATTTTGAATAGAAGAGATGGTGTAATTAGACTTAATGTCTGCAAATGTACTTAGGTTGTTTATTCCTTTTTCGGTCTTAAATCTTTCATCTTTAATTTTAATACTAGAAATAGTAGCAGTACTATCTAATGCTTGCTTAGGGGTTAAACTTAATAAGTGTTTGCCACCTTTTTCATAGATGTCAATTATGTTTATTGCGCCTGCAAACTCGTCTCCTGCAATTGGTTTTACAACCGAATCTTTAGCAAATATAACTTCCAAGTCTTTAATTTGAGTCGAGTCTGTTAATAGACCAATATTTTGGTTTTGTACTAAAAAAGGATTTGTTTTATTTTTACAAGACGTTAATGTTAATGCTATAATACTTATAGATAAGAGTGTTTTTTTCATATTTATTTTCCGAGAAAGCGGAAACTTTAATTAATTAATTTTTATTTTCACGTAAGTGGAAAACTTAATGTTTGTTTTTTTATTTCCGCTAAAGCGAAAAAAAATGGCAATAATAGTGTTAGAATAAGCGCTTCTGTATTACGTCTTTTAGCATCTTACTTCATCACACGCTTTAATATCCCGAAAACACTTCTAATAAAAGTAGCACTAGTTAATACTTTAATAATCGGATTTTGAGCTGTGCTTTTTCTTCTACTAGAGGTTGTTCTTGTCTTAGCAGCTTTTTCTTTTTCCTTTTCTTTTTCAATTCTAACGTCTTCCTTGACTTTAAGTTTTTCGGCTTGCTCAATTTTTTTATTCAACATTTCGTAAGCACTTTCTCTGTCTATAGTTTCGTTGTATTTTAAAACTAATTTAGAATCGTTAAGTAAGCTTTGTAGTTCATTTGGAGTTAAAATATCCATACGACTCATTGGTGCACGCATCATTGTTGCTGCTAATGGAGTAGGACGGCCTTTCTCATCTAATGCAGATACTAAAGCTTCTCCAGTCCCTAGTGATGTTAGGATTTCGGCAGTATCGTAATAATCAGTATCTGGATAATTTTGTGCAGCAAGTTTAATTGCTTTTCTATCTTTAGCAGTAAAAGCACGTAATGCATGTTGGATCTTTAAACCTAATTGACTTAAAACACCTTCTGGAACATCAGTTGGATTTTGAGTAACAAAATATAAGCCTACACCTTTACTTCTAATTAATTTAACAATGCTTTCTATTTGATTTAATAAAGCTTTTGAAGCTTCATTAAATATCAAATGTGCTTCGTCTATAAACATAATTAATTCTGGCTTTCCAGAATCTCCTTGTTCAGGTAATGTTTCATAAATTTCGGCTAATAAACTTAGCATGAATGTTGAAAATAATTTTGGCTTGTCTTGAACGTCTGTTAAACGAATAATATTAATGTATCCACGAGAATCGCGAGTTGTTCTTAATAAATCTTCAACTTCAAAGCTTTTTTCACCAAAAAACAAATCTCCTCCTTGTTGTTCTATTTCTACAACTTTACGTAAAATAGCT
>JALZUT010000112.1 GCA_023300575.1 Olleya sp. | reverse complement strand
TGCTTTTGTAGCCTGTCATGCTTTGTTTGGAGGATTAATATAATGTCTAAATGAAAGATTGTCAAAGTATTATAGAAGAAACCTACAATCTTGTAAAGGAAGATAATAAAGGAAACGTAGCATCTTATATCCCAGAGCTTTCAAAAGTAGATTCTAATAAGTTTGGTGTTTGTTTAACAACAGTAGAAGGAGAGCAGTATACTTACGGAGATTTTAACGAATCTTTTTCAATACAAAGTACAGCTAAAGTACTATCACTAAGTCTTGCTTATGATATACTTGGTGACCAGATTTTTAAACGTGTAGGAGTAGAGCCTTCCGGTGTTGCTTTTAATTCTTTGTCTCAATTAGAAGCCGAAAACGGTATACCACGTAATCCTTTAATAAATTCTGGAGCAATAGTAATATGTGATATTTTATGCGATGAACTTAAAGACCCAAAAAAAGAATTATTAGAATTTATAAGACGTGTTGCAAATAGCAATACTATTCACTATTGCCCAAAAATTGCCAAGTCAGAAAAGGACACAGGTTTTAGAAACTATGCTTTAATTAACTATTTAAAGTCCTTTGGCAATATAAAAAATGACGTTGATACTGTTATAGAACTTTATTTTCATCTATGCTCTATAAAGATGAATTGCGTTGAACTTTCAATAGCATTTGGTTACCTATCAAATAAAGGGAAACAACTTATAACTCACAAAAGAATCTTATCAGAAGCAAGAACTAAGCGTGTAAATGCAATTATGAGTCTTTGTGGGTTCTATGATGAGGCAGGAGAGTTTGCGTATAAGGTGGGTTTACCTGGTAAAAGTGGAGTAGGTGGAGGTATAGCTGCTATTCTGCCAACAAACTTTAGTATTGCAATCTGGAGTCCCAAACTAAACGCTAAAGGCAATTCTTATAGAGGCATGAAATTTTTAGAACTTTTTACATCAAAAACAGAGGATACAATATTTTAATTAAAAATTTCTATTATTATAAATTAGTGGTAATTTATATGTAATGTTAAACTAAAAATTAGTTTTGAATAGATCACTTCCAAAACAATTATTATTAAATACAGTAATTAAAACTTCGTATTTATCACCATAAATATTTAACTTAAAAACTAGTTGAAAAGTTATAATAAAGATATCGTTGTACTTAAAGATAACGTATTATGTAAATATTTATGTCAGTAACTTGGCTACAAATTTTTTAAAAGAGCTACTTTATTAGAGGATTATTGCTTTGTGGTGTAAATCTATAACAAAGGAGATATTTATATAGAGATGAGTTTTTATTTCAAAAACATAGGATACGATTTTTAAATTATAAAAAAGCCTCTTGATAAACTCAAGAGGCTTTTACATTCTAATAATTTGTAGTATTTTACTTCAGCATAATAGGAAACTCAGCAACAGTAGTATCCCATCCAATTTTTAAATGAACTGTGTTTTCACTTGCTTCATATAAAGAAATAGATAAATTTTCAATTTCATTTTCATTTTTTTGTACTGGTACAGATAAGCTAGCTATGTCTTTAGATTCATCATACCCATAGTTTCCCCAGCCATCAAGATTTGTATTTAATTTTAATGTCCATTCTTTTTCAGTAGGAATAATAATAATAGTGTAACGACCAGCTTTAATGTTTTTACCTCCAAATTTTACATCGTTAATAAAAAGAATTTCTGTAGACTCGTTAGCGCCAACTCTCCATGCTTTACCAAATTTTAAAAGTTCTCCAAAGACTTTTCTTTCTTTCTTTGCTGGACGCGAATAGGTAACTCTTATTTGTGCTTCTTGTGCTGCTTTTTTGGCTTCATCTTTAGTAAAAGTTCTTATTGGGGCTTCTGCTGGATAATAAGATCTGTCCATTGGACTTTTATCCATTTTTGCAAATTTTTGAGCATTTACGGTTGTTCCTGTAAATACTAATGCGATAATAAATAGTAATTTTTTCATTGTTTTTATTTGTTTAAGTTAATTATACTCTCGATTTTTATTTTAGATAACTCTTTAAGTTTTCCAGCTTCATAAAGTGACGGTAAGTCTTTTAAAGGTGTTCCAACTTCAGCTTTATAATTTATGTAGTCTTGAAAAGTAATACCATCAACAACTCTTGTGTTATATGCGCTTCTAAAACGTACGCCACCTTTATTTACTTTATAGTTGTAAGCTAAATAGTCTATTTTGTTTGTTTCTTTATTTATCCAATAATGAAAGGCATCATTAAAATCCTCGCCACCTCCTTCTTTATTAAAAGTGATACCTAAAATAGCGTAGTTCTTACCTTTAATTTTTGTTTCGCCTATATACGTTTTATTAACAGCTTTGTCATTTAATTTATGCGGTAGTGTAGCAAAATAAATAACAGAGTTGATTGCACCTGTTGCACTCTTAATTCCTTTTTCAGAAATCTCGATTTTCTTTCCGTCAACCATTCTGAAAAAATCAGCGTTTTTAAGAATGTCTTTAGTAATGGTGTTTCCTTTTTTAGAGTTTTTTAAATATTCAAAATTAGTCCCATCATTTTTAAAATGATAAGTATTTTCTCTAAAAATAAATGCGTAATGAGCAGAATCATACAAATCGCCTCCATGTGCATCTATAGTTTTATCTAATAATACTTGGGCTTTTGAAGGCTGTATAACTTTAGTAGTTATTTTGTCTTCGTTTATAGAAACGTCAGCGAGTTCTTTCTTTTTGGTATTACAAGCTAAAAGTGTCGTTATTACTATTAATACTAAAACAGATTTTTGTATTCTCATTATTAGGTAGCTGGTTTTTTCAAAGCTAATGCTTTGTCGCTTTAACATATAAGACCTTTCAGGTATTAATGTTAAGGTTTTGTAAAAATAATAATAAGCATGTATTATGAGTTCTTTTTTTTACAGCTTTCATCTGTTTTCATGTGTATTGAAGACAAATATTTTATTTTTGCAACATGATTGATAACTTCGAAAATGAATTCTTCGGAATAGGTATTCAAAACGGGAAAACACCAGAAAACCTTGGTGTACTTTGGCGTTCGGCTCAAAATTTAGGAGCAAGCTTTATTTTTACTATAGGTAATCGTTACGCAAAACAAGCTTGCGATACACATAATGCAGTAAAAGCAATGCCTTATTTTCATTATGAAAATTTTGACGAATTTTACAAGCATCTTCCAAAAGGAGCAAGACTAGTTGGTGTAGAATTGACTGACGAAGCTAAATCTTTAGAAACCTTTAACCATCCAAGACGTTGTGTTTATTTATTAGGAGCAGAAGATCATGGTTTATCAAAAGCAGCAATCCAGAAATCTCACTTTTTAATAAAGTTTAAGTCTCAACTAAGCTTAAATGTATCTGTTGCAGGAAGTATTGTGATGTATGATAGAGGTATTAACAAACCAAGGTCGTAACTTTGCAGTCTATTAAATAGATTAACATGAAACACAAAGCAGGTTTTGTAAATATTATAGGTAATCCAAATGTTGGTAAATCAACTTTGATGAATGCATTTGTAGGCGAAAAACTGTCTATTATTACCTCTAAAGCGCAAACAACACGTCATAGGATTTTAGGTATTGTAAATGGTGAAGATTTTCAGGTGGTTTTAAGTGACACACCAGGGATTATTAAACCAGCTTATGAGCTGCAAAACTCAATGATGGACTTTGTTAAATCTGCTTTTGATGATGCCGATATATTAATTTATATGGTTGAAATTGGTGAAAAAGAACTAAAGGACGAGGCTTTTTTCAAGAAAATTACTAGTGCCAAAATCCCTGTTTTATTATTACTAAATAAAATTGATAAATCTAATCAAGAAGAGCTAGAAGATCAAGTGCAATTGTGGGCAGAAAAAGTGCCAAATGCTGAAATTATTGCAGTTTCGGCTCTTGAAGGTTTTAATGTAAAAGAAGTGTTTGATAAAATAATCGAATTGCTTCCAGAATCACCTGCTTATTATCCAAAAGACCAATTAACAGACAAACCAGAACGTTTTTTTATAAACGAAACCATTCGTGAAAAAATTTTAATTCACTATAAGAAAGAAATACCATATGCTGTAGAAATTGATACAGAAGAGTTTTTTGAAGAAGATACTATTATACGCATACGATCTGTAATTATGGTAGAGCGCGAAACTCAAAAAGGAATTATTATTGGACATAAAGGATCTGCACTAAAACGTGTTGGAGTAGAAGCTAGAAAAGATTTAGAAAAATTCTTTGGAAAGCAAATTCACCTAGAACTTTATGTAAAAGTGAATAAAAATTGGAGAAGTAACCAAAGACAATTAAAACGTTTTGGTTACAATCAATAAAAAAGATTGGTAATCTGTTAATTAAGAGTACCTTTGCAACCGCTTACAGGATATGTAATGCAGATAAAATTTTAAGATATGAGTGGTATAGTAGCTATTGTAGGAAGACCAAATGTTGGAAAATCAACATTTTTTAACCGTTTAATTCAACGTCGTGAAGCAATTGTGGACGCTGTTAGTGGTGTTACAAGAGACAGACACTATGGTAAAAGTGATTGGAACGGAAAAGAATTTTCGTTAATCGATACAGGTGGATACGTAAAAGGTAGTGATGATATTTTTGAAGCCGAAATCGATAAACAAGTAGAATTAGCTATCGACGAAGCAGATATTATCATTTTTATGGTAGATGTAGAGTCTGGTGTTACAGGAATGGATGAGGATGTGGCAACATTACTACGTAAAGTATCAAAACCTGTTTTTTTAGTAATCAATAAAGTAGATAACGGTAAACGTGCAGAAGACGCTGTAGAGTTTTATAGCTTAGGACTTGGTGATTATTTTACAATTGCTAGTATAAATGGTAGCGGAACAGGAGATTTACTAGATGCTTTAGTTAAAGTATTACCAGAAGAAGATGAAGAAAAAGACGAAGAAGAAACTTTACCTCGTTTTGCAGTTGTTGGTCGTCCTAATGCAGGAAAATCATCTTTCATAAATGCTTTAATAGGAGAGGATAGATACATAGTAACAGATGTTGCGGGTACAACTCGTGATGCAATTGATACTAAATATAACCGTTTTGGATTTGAATTTAACTTGGTTGATACAGCCGGAATCCGAAAAAAATCAAAAGTAAAAGAAGATTTAGAGTTTTACTCAGTAATGAGAAGTGTGCGTGCAATAGAGCATGCAGATGTGTGTTTACTGGTAGTGGATGCTACTCGTGGTTTTGATGGACAAATTCAAAATATATTTTGGTTAGCACAGCGTAACAGAAAAGGAATAGTTGTTTTAGTTAACAAATGGGATTTGGTAGAAAAAGACCATAAATCAACTAACGAGTTTGAAAAATTAATCAAAAAACAATTAGAACCTTTTACAGATGTACCAATTGTATTTATTTCGGCACTAACAAAGCAACGTATTTATAAAGCTATAGAAACAACTGTAGAGGTTTATAAAAACAGATCTAAGCGTATTAAAACAAGCGAGCTTAATGAGACACTATTACCTTTAATAGATAATTATCCTCCTCCTGCGTATAAAGGTAAATTTGTAAAGATTAAGTATGTAATGCAGTTGCCAACACCGCAACCACAGTTTGCTTTTTTCTGTAATCTACCCCAATATGTTAGAGACCCTTATAAACGTTTTTTAGAGAATAAACTGCGTGATATTTATGATTTTAAAGGTGTGCCAGTAAGTGTGTACATGCGTAAAAAGTAATTTTAAAATCCAATAAGGTTTAAAGGTGCTTTCTTTTTTTTCTTTATAGTAAATTTTTTAATGCTTTTAAATAGAGGTAAATACTTTGCAGGTCATTTTATTTTAAAAATTAACTAATCTTTAAGTTTCTTTTAAGAGTAAAGCAATACTAACGTTCTATCTTCGTTTTGCTACAAATCGCAACTATAATTTCGTTTTTTATCAATCAATCAATCAAAACCAACCAATGCAAAAACTAATCACTATTGCTGCACTTTTGTGCATTTCACTATCTTTTAGTCAATCCAAAAATTTTAAAATCTCAGGTCAAATATATTCCGAACCAGATAATGTTCCGTTAGAAGCTGCAACTGTTTATTTAGAGCGTGTAAAGGATAGTAGTTTAGTGACTTACACTATTTCTGAAAAAGATGGTGCATTTAATCTAGAAGACCAAACAGCTTCAGATAGTTTAAATATTTTAGTCTCTTATGTTGGCTATAAATCATATAAACGTAAAATTGTAATTGATAAACCTGATATTTCTTTAGGAAAAATAAATCTTCAAATAAGTAATGCATTAGATGAGGTGGTTATAAAATCTTCAGCACCAATTACTATAAAAAAAGATACTTTAGAGTTTAATGTAAAGTCATTTAAAACAAAAAAGGACGCAACAGTAGAAGATTTGCTAAAGCAATTACCCGGAGTCGAAATTGATGAAGAAGGAAAAATAAAAGTAAACGGTAAAGAGGTTAATAAAATTTTAGTAAACGGAAAGCCCTTTTTTGGCAACGACCCTTCCATAACTATTAAAAATCTTACTAAAGAGATTATAGAGAAAATTCAAGTAGTAGATACTAAAACAAAAAGTGAGGCTTTTACAGGCGAAGAAGGCGATCAGGAAAATAAAACTATAAATTTAACTATAAAAGAAGAAAATAATAAAGGTGTTTTTGGACGTGTTGCAGCAGGAGCTGGTACAGATGGTAGATATGAGTTTGCAGGTATGTTTAATAGATTTAATAACGACCAACGTATTAGTGTTTTAGTTGGTGGTAATAATATAAACTCACCTGGGTTTAGTTTTGGCGAAATCGAAAAAATGTTTGGTAGTGGAGGTTCTACTAGCTTTAATAGTAATGGCTCTTTTAGTATAAATGGAAGGCAGTTTGGAGGAGGGCAAGGTATTACAACCTCTAATTTAGCAGGCGCAAATTATGCTGATGCAATAGGTGAAAAAACAGAAGTAGCAGCAGATTATTTTTATTCAAATAGTAGTTCAGAAAATGAGACATCTTCACAACGAGAAACCATTTTGTCTGACTCAAGATTCTTTTCAAATTCTAATTCTCGTTCAAACAATGATACGCAAAGTCATTCTGTAAATTCTGATTTCGAAATTAAAATTGACACTACATTCTTGATTAATATCAAACCCTCATTTGCAACTTCTAATAGTACTACAGATTATACAAGTCAAGACGAAACATTAAATGAAGAGCAAACTTTGACTAATCAATCAACACTTAACTCTTTTGTAGAAAATAACGTTAAAAACTTTTCTAATGAAATTAGCACAACAAAAAAGTTTGGAACTAAAGGTGCCTTTTTAAGATTTGGTTTAGATAATAGTTTTAATAATAGTGAAAGTGAAGATTTTATAAATTCTAATACCGAAATCTTTGGTGCCAATCCAGAAATTATAAACAGAAACCAATTAACAGATGGAGATAATAAAAGCAATACTCTTGTAGCAGATGTAAGTTATAGATTACCCATTAAAGAAAAAGAGTTTTTTATTAATTTTAATTATGAATATCAACGTAATAAAGATGAAAACACGCAAAGTACTTTCGACTTTAATTCAGTCTCTAATAACTTTGACACTTTTAATGAAGCACTTAGTACAGATTTTGAATATACAGATACAAGAAGTTCACCAGGAGTTAGCTTAAGCTATAGGAAAGAAAAATGGTCTGCTAGGTTTGGTGCAGATTATGTGTCAAGAACATTAAAAAATCAGGATGGATTAAGACCACAATTTAATGTAGAACGTGATTTTAAAGCAATAGAACTAAATTCTAATTTCAACTATAGATTTAGTAAAAAAGCATCTATTTATGCAAATTATAGACTGTCAAATTCTCCACCTGCTTTAAGGCAATTACAGGCTTTTGAAGATGTATCAAACCCATTAAACACTGTCATTGGTAATCCTAATTTAGAGCCAACTAATGAGCATAGAATATACTTAGGTTTTAATGCTTATAATTGGCAAGAAAGAACAGGTTTTTATATGTATGCTAATATTACTAAACGTCAAAATGCAGTAATATCTAAAACCACAATTGATGCAGAAACCTTAAAACGTATTACAACTTATGATAATGTTGATGGCAACCAAAACGGTTATTTTGGTGTTGACTTTAGCAAAAAAATTAAGATAGATTCCTTACAATCACTGCGATTTAAAGTTGGTAATTGGTCAAATTTTTCAAAAAATATTAACTTTAATAATGAGGTTCAATATGCAAGTGATGTGCTTGCCACGACTCCTAATATCGGGCTTGATTATGTCTGTACTAATGTTTTCGAGTTTAAGCCACGTTACAGTATTACGTTTACAAATAATAAATACGATATAGATGCTTTTGAAGATCTTAATTTTACATCACATAATTTAGATTTAAATACTACTTTTTTCTTATTAAAAGGGATTGAGTGGCGAAACGATATGACCTATAACTATAATCCAAATGTAGCAGCTGGCTTTCAAAGAGATGCTTGGTTTTGGAACGCTAGTGTAGCCTATTCTGTTTTAAAAGATAAAGGGTTAGTAACCTTAAAAGTATATGATTTACTAAATCAAAACACCAATGCTAGACGTACTGCAACCTTAGATTATATTCAAGACACTCAAAGTACAGTTTTACGTCAATATTTTATGTTAAATTTTAGTTGGAAATTTAATAGTTTAGGAGCTAAAGGAGAAACTGGAGGAAATGGACCTTATTATTTTGATTAATACTAATCAACCCATTTAACCTTTACAGAATCCAACACATTAGTAATACCTTTAAAATAACCTCTTTTTTTAAAAGAAGTAATCAAAGTATAATCTATCAACAAACGTTTGCAAATAGAACCTGTTAAGATAAGTGCTGTTTAGTAACCAATTGTAAAAGCTACTTGTTTGTCTATCATGCTTAGCTATTAATAAAAATAAACCATTATTTTTAACTGCTTGTCAAACGTCCAACACCTAATTGATTTGCAAGATTTTTGCATATATTACTGGATTATCTAAATTTGTAATAGAATTTATAGTGTAAATACAAATTTCATTTGTATTAGTTTTCTCGAAGTCCATAATGAGTTTTGAAAGGAAATCTTCTTCTTTAATATAAAACAGATTAACATAATATTGGACAATATTTTGGCCAATAAATAGGTTTTTTTCTGCTTTTTTTAAGAAAAAACTAAAACAAAAATTAATAAAAGATAAAGAAAGCGCATTAAAACATACTTTCATAAATAGTAAGTACTGCTAACTAAAGTTTACCATCCACCAGAAGCACCACCACCACCGAAGCCACCTCCACCGAAGCCTCCGCCAAAACCACCACCTCC
>JALZUT010000111.1 GCA_023300575.1 Olleya sp. | reverse complement strand
GCTAGTAGTTTTTCGCCTTTAAAATCATCCATAAAATAACGTTGCTTGATGTTTGCTCCAAGACCTGGTGTTTCTCCTTTATGATCAAAAAATGCACCTTGCACAACCATATTTTCATCTAAAGCTACATAACCCCAAATAGCATCCCAAAGTCCTTTACCTCTTATTGGAGCAACATATAATGTTTTACCATCTTTCTGTCCAATAAATAATGGCAGAAGTCTTGTTCCTCCATTTTTAGCTTTAGCTTGCTCTTTTTTAACATCTATTAAATACGCTTTGCTGTCTTCTTTAGCAACTCCGTTTTCTATAACGAGTTGTTTAGTGATGTATTTTGAAAAATCATCAGCAACTTTATCTGTAGATACAAAAGTGATATCTCCAACACCTTCGTTACCATTTACTCCTATAGCATACAAAATATTCTGTTGCTTTTCCATCCTTTTATTTTCAGCAATTCTTTCACTTAAAGAAGATGCTGTAAAGGCTAATAAAGATCCAACAACAAGTACCATTGCTATTGCAAATATTACTGTGTATGAATTTTTTTCTGTATTAATTGCCATAATTATGCTGTTTTAACTTTTAGACGTTTCATTCTACGTTTTACATTTCCTTGTACTACGTAATGGTCAATTGTTGGCGCAAAGACATTCATTAATAGAATGGCTAAAAATACACCTTCAGGATATGCTGGATTAAAGACACGTATCATTATTGAAATGAAACCGATTAAAAACCCATAAATTATTTTCCCTTTATTAGTTTGAGAGGCTGTTACAGGATCTGTTGCCATGTAAACCGCACCAAACAAAATACTCCCTATAATTAAATGTTGCCAGAAAGGCACATTCATTAATCCGTAAAACTTACTTGATTCTCCTATCCATTCTGCAGACACAACACCATTAAATAGTAATCCCATTGCTAAAGCACCTAATAAGGTTGAAACAATTATTCTCCAACTTCCTATTTTAGTAAAGATTAAGAACAATGCACCTACTATGATTAGTAATTTAGAAGTCTCACCTATAGATCCTGGAATAAACCCAAAGAACATATCACTCATCGAGTACAATTCTGAAGCACGATCACCATAAGTAGTAACGACATCTGCTGCTCCATTAATACCCTCTATTGTTAAATTTTGACCGGATTTAGCATAATATCCTAAAACAGTCTCTCCAGATATTGCATCTGGTCCTCCAGCCATTTCTGTAGCTTTATGCACCCAAACTTTATCTCCTGACATCCATGTTGGATATGCGAAGAATAAGAATGCACGAATAGTTAAAGCTGGATTAAGGATGTTCATCCCAGTTCCTCCAAAGACTTCTTTACCTATTACAACACCAAAAATAACTGCGACTGCTAACATCCATAACGGAATATCTACAGGTACAATTAATGGCACTAACATACCTGTTACTAAGTATCCTTCTTCTACTTCGTGACCTTTAATTACTGCAAAAATAAATTCTACAAGAAGTCCAACTCCGTAAGACACTATAACTAGTGGTAACACCTTCCAAGCTCCAACTACAAAGTTGTCCCAAGTAATAAAATTACCAAACAAAGACACTTCTCTTAACACACCTGCTACTGAATCTACAGCTGCATAGTGTTGGTAACCTGCGTTAAATATCCCAAAGATTAGACATGGTAACAATGCCATTATAACAATGTTCATTGTACGTTTTAAATCATCAGCTGCCTTGATATGAGTTCCGTTGTGTGTTGTCTCATTTGGCAAGTATAAAAAAGTATGAATAGCATTAAATGCTGGAGCCATTTTGGTTCCTTTATACTTTTCTTTTAACTTATGTAAATTACTTTTTAAGCTCATTATCCTATTTCTTTAAGCATTAAATCTAATCCTTCTCTAATTATCTTTTGATGTGGTTGCTTAGACACGCAAACAAATTCTGTTAACGCAAAATCTTCTGGTGCAACTTCGTACATTCCTAAAGCTTCCATCTCATCTAAATCTTTATACATACATGCTTTTAAGATTTGCATCGGAAAGATATCTAAAGGAAATACCGTCTCATAAGTACCAGTAGTTACAAATGCGCGATGCTCTCCGTTAGTGTTTGTATTTAAATCGAATTTTTTATTTGGTGTTAACCAAGAAAAAGTTAAGGCTCTAGAAACCGATACTTTATTAAAAATCGGTTTGTTCCATCCAAAAAACTCGTAATCGTCTCCCTCAGGAATTACAGTAATTGTATTACTGTAATAATCTAAGTTACCATCTGGTTTAACATGTTTTCCAGATAATACGTTTCCAGAAATAATACGATCATTACCTTCTTTATCTACACCATTATCATAAACCATAGTTGCAATTTCGCTTCCTAATTTGGTTTTAAAATAACGTGGTTTTTTAACAGATGACCCAACTAAAGCAACAATACGCTCTGCGTTAAACTGCCCTGTTAATAGTAATTCTCCTATAATAACAAGGTCTTGTGCATTAACTGTCCAAACGACTTCTCCTTTGTTTATAGGGTCTATTTTATTAATATGTGTTCCAACATTTCCTGATGGATGTGGACCAGACACATTGTGTAATGTTATATTTTGAAGTCTTGCTAAAGGCGAATTTCCACCTTTACCAACACTTACATGTACTTGTCCAGCTGTTAATTTACTTAATGCAGTTACAGCTGCTTGAAGCTGTGCTTCTTTACCTTGTAGCACATAATCTAAATCTGCAGCTAAAGGTGCACTTGCGTATGCCGAAACAAAAATTGCTTTTGGTTCATTTGCTGGATTTGCAATGACATCATAAGGACGTTGCTTAACAAAAGCCCAACATCCAGACTCTAATAAACGAGATTTAATAGCTTCAGCATTTGCCGAACCTACATCTAGCTTACCAAAATCATGATATGATTGTGATTTATCTGCTTGAATTTTTACTGAAAGTATTTTTCTTTTTTCACCTCTAATTATCTCTATGATCTCTCCAGATACTGGAGATACAAATTTTACAGCTTCATTAGACTTATCGTAGAAAACAGGTTGTCCTGCTTTAACTTTGTCGCCTTGTTTAGCCGCTAATTTTGGGACAACTTGATGAAAATCTTCTGGTCTAATCGAATAATAATTGCTAATAATAGCATTTTCGGTAGCTTTTTGGGCTTCTCCGAGTAATTTTATATCTAGACCTTTTTTAATCTTAATGTCGTTTGACATATAATAAATCTATTCGTTAATAGTTATACTGATTGTGATTTTTAAAAGAGATAAAAATCAGTGCAAATTTAAGAATAAATAGATAATTATTTCACAATTAATAAAGAAAAACTTTTAGGCATAGATTTTGTTTATCTTTGTTATGTAAAACTTCTTGAAAATGCACAAAAACACTAAATATTTTTTCCTGTTTTTTTTAATTACTTCTGTTTGTTTTGCTCAAGTTGAAGAAATTATTCCTCCAGATTATATTAAAACCATCTACTTTAATGGTGGTACAAATGAAAGTGAATTACCTATAATAAAGTTAGGTGAACCTCTAGTGTTAGAATTTGACGCCCTTAATGGTGATGAAGAAGATTATTATTATGAAATTAAGCATTTTAACTTTGATTGGACACCTTCTATTTTAGTAGAATCTGAATACATAGATGGTTTTGACGAGCAACGCATTAGAAATTTCAACAACTCGTTTAATACGCTACAAATGTTTTCGCATTATAGGTTAACAATACCTAATCAATTTACTAAACGTCTTAAAGTTACTGGTAATTACATGATTACCATTTATGATGATTATGATGATATTGTGTTTTCTAGAAAATTTATGATTTATGAGCAGACAGCCAATGTAGGCATTGCCATAAAACGCTCTAGAGATGTCTCTACAATTGCAGAAAAACAATCGGTAGATATTGCTATAAGTTCTGGAGTAATCCAATTTGTTAATCCAAAACAAACCGTTAAAACTGTTATCATTCAAAATAATAATTTAAAAACAGCAATAACAGACTTGAAGCCTCAATATATATTAGGTAATCAATTAAGCTACAGATATACTGAAGAATCGAGTTTTTATGGTGGTAACGAGTTTTTTAATTTTGAAAACAATGAGATAAGAGCAGCTAATAATGGTGTTCAATATATTAGACTAGAAGATTTATATCAAACCTATTTATTTACCAATATATCTAGAGCTAATACAGACTACACTTTTAATCCTGATATAAACGGAAACTTTTTTATAAATGCGTTAAACTCTGACAAACCAGAAACAGAAGCAGATTATGCTGATGTTCATTTTTCTTTAAAGTATCCAAAACTTAAAGAGGGACAAAGTATTTATGTATATGGCAACTTTAATAATTATGAAATCGAACCTCAAACAGAGTTAGAATTTTTTGAAGACGAAGGTATTTACAGTGCCAAAATAAGATTAAAACAAGGGTTTTACAACTATAAATATGTTATTGTTGATAAGGATGGTAGTGTTGACGAACATACAATTAGTGGTAGTTTTTGGCAAACTGAAAACAATTACAAAGTATTAGTTTACTACAGAGCATTAGGTGCTAGATATGATAAAATTATTGGATTAGGAGAAACCAACTCGGTAGGGATTACAAATTAAAAATGTTAAAATATCACCTTAGTTTCCTAAATATTAATAAACTAAACTAATATTTTGTTATTTTTACGTTAAGCAAAGCGCTTAAATTATGGTACAACAAGTTACAAGAGGTATAAAAATATCGGTAGAAACCAACTTTGAAGGTACGTTTTATAAGAACTATAAAATTAACTTTGCTTTTGGATACAAGGTTACTATTGAAAACCAGAGCAAAGACTCTGTACAACTTAATGCAAGACATTGGGTGATTTTTGATGCTTTAAACCATCAAGAAATTGTAGCTGGCGAAGGTGTTATTGGTAAAAAACCAGTTTTAAAACCTGGAGAATCTCACACGTATTCTTCTGGATGCTTATTGACGTCTCCTTTTGGAGCAATGAAAGGACATTATAGCATGGTTAACTTTACTACTACCAAAAAATTTAATGTTACTATTCCTCCTTTTAAATTAAGCGCCCCTTTTGCACTTAATTAAATTTTATTTTTTCTATTAAACCTATAGACTTTTCCATTTTGTTCAATATGGAAGAACTTGCAATTAGAATAATGCACAAACTTCCAGTCTACATTGTAGTTAAAAGTCGAATCTTCTACTGTAAACGTATCGTGTACATCGACATTTCCGTAAGGAGAAAGACGTCTATATTTATATAGTGTTGGTGCTTCTGTTTTGTGCAACTCAAACCAAGCACCAGCTGCAATACCAGTTAACCATTGTGCTTTTTCGTGTAAATTTTCAACTTTTCCAGGATGTTGTGTCCCATTTAAATTTGGCTTATATCCTTTTAATCTATCTAAAAAACATTTTAAATTCTCACTTTGTTGAGAGCCTTTAAACTCAGAAATAACACCTTTATTAGAAACTTCAAAAGGATAATCTCCTGTATTAGCTAATAAGACATTTCCAACTGTACTTGGCGTAAACCATTTCGAGCTTTCTAAAGCTTTTTGAGTTTTAATATTTGTCAGAGAAGCTATTAAAGTATCAGTTACAAAACGTGCACAATTACATGCCTCTTTTTTAAAAGCTGCATAATAAATAAATTCACGTTCTTGCATCATAGTTATATACGCTCTTGCTTTACTGTAATCTATTTGATCACAAACAGAAACTACCATTCTACCATCTCCATGTGTTAATTTTGGTTTGGTTGCTAAAAATTTTAAAATTTCATTAAGATTAGAAATTTTTTTATTTTCTATTTTAGCCTTTAAAGGAAAGTGAAGTTCGTTATCTGTATCGCTTCCTCTTGTTCTACCATTTGGCTCTGTTGTAATGTATCGCCCAAAATCATGATATTCTAAAACACCTGTGTTTTTATCTATCAAAACTAAAGCTGCATGACCAGCTCTAACACTTGTCTTATTACCTACACCTAAATATCTTAAATAAGGTGAGTACCATTCTTCTGCATGAGACACAATAGTATCTGGATAAGCTAGTGTTAATATTATTCCTGTATTATTCATTTATAAGCGAAGATGATTCAAAAGCTGTTTTTGTTGATTGGTTATTTTGTAAAGATTCAAAATACATACTAATTTTAGATTGTTTTTTTTCTACTTGTGTAATACTAGTTGTTTTTACAAAACCTCTATCCATTACAACTCCATAATCAATATTGTTTTTCCCTGCTGTTTTATGAAATTCTAAAGCAGTGTTTGACGACCATTTGTTTTCAGCTTTAAAAGCTTTAAACCAATTAATCCTTTCGCTTTTTTGATCTTCGGTGTATAAAGTAGAAGACGACCAGATGTGTGTATCTAGTGTTAATTCCTTAAAATGCTTTTGACTTCCATCCCAAACCAATTCATAAAAATTAAGACTAGTGTTCCAATCTGCAATAACAATTGTAAAAGGCTCGATATTATTTAAATCATAATTTTCTATGGCATCCTTGATATCATTTGCCACCAATAAATCATTCACTACTACACCTCTACTCTGTTTATATGCTGATTGCCTCTTGTGTAAAATAAATGCTCCATTTAATAGACAAACCACTCTATTTTTATCACTAACACCAATCCAACTTCCTCCAGATAATTCATCTTTAGGCAATAACACTTTAGTCTTATTTATGTTATAGAAGTTAGGAGAGAGCGCTGATCTATTTGGTGATTCATCCCTGTTGGAAGTTAACACAAAACTAGAATTTCCTTGATAATTTAAAGTTACTGTACACATAAATTTTTAAGTCTTAAAACAGACGTGCAACTTACAAAAAAATAAAAACTTTTCAACACGAAAAACAAAAGATCCCAAATCTTCTTTTAAGACGTGTTATCTTTAAAATTCTTAACAGATTTGGTATTTTTTAAGAAGCAGATTTTTATTAAAAAAAGTGTAACTTTGAGCTTTCAAAATTAAACTTAAAAAACACAACTTATATCATGGGAAAAGGATTTTTCAATGTACCAATTGCTGTTAACGAACCTGTTAGAGCTTATGCTCCTGGATGTGAATATCGTGAAGCTATTGCAAAGACATATAAAAATATGTACAACAGCACTTTAGAAGTGCCAATGTATATTAACGGAAAAGATATTAAGACCGGAAACACCAAGCCAATGTCTCCTCCACATGATCACAAACATGTTGTTGGACATTACCATTTAGCTGAAAAATCTCATGTTAACGAAGCTATCTCTACAGCATTAGAAGCTAGAAAAACATGGTCAAAAATGCCTTGGGAACACAGAGCTGGTATCTTTTTAAAAGCTGCCGAATTAATTGCTGGCCCTTACAGAGCTAAAATTAATGCTGCTACAATGATGGCGCAGTCTAAAACTATTCATCAAGCAGAAATTGATGCTTCTTGTGAGCTTATAGATTTTTTACGTTTTAACGTACAGTACATGACAGACATGTACCATGAACAACCAGAAAGCACAAGTGATGCCTGGAACAAGTTAGAATATAGACCACTAGAGGGTTTTGTTTATGCTGTTTCTCCATTTAATTTTACAGCTATTGCTGGAAACTTACCAGCTTGTATGGCTATGATGGGTAATGTTGTTGTTTGGAAACCTAGTGATTCTCAAATTTATTCTGCAAAAGTAATAATGGATGTTTTTCATGAAGCTGGAGTACCTCCTGGTGTTATTAACGTTGTTTTTGGTGATCCAGTTATGATTACAGATACTGTTTTAGCAAGTCCAGATTTTTCTGGTTTACACTTTACAGGTTCTACATATGTATTTAAAGAACTTTGGAAACAAATAGGAAACAATATACACAACTATAAAACTTACCCTAAAATTGTAGGTGAAACTGGTGGAAAAGATTTTATTGTTGCACATAAAACTGCAAACCCAAAGCAAGTAGCTACCGCAATTGCTCGTGGTTCTTTTGAGTTTCAAGGTCAAAAATGTAGTGCAGCTTCTCGTGCTTATATATCTAAAAGTATTTGGGCAGAAGTTAAAGAACATGTTGTTAAAGATGTAAAATCTTTTAAAATGGGTTCTCCAGAAGATATGGGTAACTTTATAACTGCAGTAATACATGAAGGTTCATTTGACAAGTTAGCAAAATACTTAGATCAAGCAAAAGCAGATAAAAATGCTGATATTATTGTTGGTGGTGGTTACGATAAGAGTAAAGGCTACTTTATTGAACCTACTATTATTGTAACAGATGATCCAAAATACACAACGATGTGTGATGAGTTATTTGGCCCAGTAATGACTATCTATGTTTTTGATGACAATACATTTTCTGAAACATTAAAACTAGTAGACGAAACTAGTGATTATGCTTTAACTGGAGCAATTATAGCTGCAGATCGTTATGCTGTTATAGAAGCAACAGAAGTTTTACAAAATGCTGCTGGAAACTTTTATATTAATGACAAACCAACTGGAGCTGTTGTAGGACAACAACCATTTGGAGGTGCAAGAGGATCTGGAACTAATGATAAAGCTGGAAGCATTTTAAACTTACAACGTTGGGTATCTCCTAGAATGATTAAAGAAACCTTTGTGACACCAAAAGATTATAGATATCCTTTTTTAGGAGAATAGAAATTTCCACTTAACACTATTATAAACCCAAAGCTTTACGCTTTGGGTTTTCTATTTATAAATTTCTCTATAGACCTTCTAATTAAACCAAACAGGATAACGTTTTCGTCTCAACTTAATTTTTAGTGCTTCTGCGCTTATAATAATTAAAGCTATATGATTGTAACTTGACCTTAAATACTAACCATACTTCTCAACGATATTAGACTATAATTTGTTTCTTTTTTTATTCTAGGAATCTGGTTTTAGGTTTAACAAAACGCTCTTTTGGTTATCTTAATAGTCGTACCACGTATAAACATTATAACACTTGATTTAATCTATAATTCACAGCTCTAAAATTTTTATTTTTAGTATACAAACGCTTTAATAATTCTCTTAGGTATTTTTAAACAAAAAAATACCATAACAAATAGTTGCTATGGTATAATTATATAAAAAATCATTAACTAGTCTTAAGAAGACTTTTTCAAATCTACTTACTAATTTATAATTACTTTCTTAGTAAATTTTGTACTATTTTCTAACATTATATCTACAATATAAACTCCTGCACTAAAGCTAGATGTTTGCACACCAGATGCTAATGTATTAGCATTTACACTATTTATTTTTAAAACTTCTTGCCCTAACATATTTATTACACTAAAAACTCTCACTTCTTCATCTAACCCTTTTACGTACAACCTTTTATTATTACTATAAACAAGAATATTTTCAAGACCAAACTCTGGATTAGACAAAGTACTATCTAATTTAAAAACAATGTCAAATCGATCTGTAAATAAACCACTTTCAGAGACAAAACTATAAGATTGGTTTTTTATATCTGTATAAGTATTTTCGTAGTTATCTCGTAAGTATACATTTTGCTCAGCATCTAACCCTTCAAAATTAAAAGCTGATATCTCACATATTTGTTGTGTAGAAGATTTATATGTTAAAGACACTTCTTTATCTATTGTTATTGGAGAATAACCTTGTGTAATCATAGGATGACCCTCTAAAATAGTATAAAAATCGTCTACTTGCAAATCAGACATTTTACCATCGTAACTATAATCAAACCCTTCTGATGTAAAATCACTAAAGCCAACTACAATTTCTCTACTAAAACCATTATCTGCATTAAATTTTAAATACACTTTTTGCATACTATTATCATTAGCAGTAATATTTTCATTCTGTTGTTTTTTTAATTCTAATGTTTGTTTAAAAAACACGCTTTGTCCACTTGTTTCTGTTTTAAATACACGCTGACTATTATTAAATTCAATAAATCCATCATTTAAAACCTCTGTAAAAAAAGACTGACCAATAGGAATATACTGAGTAGGTGTAAGTGTTCCGTCTTGAGATCCTGTATTTGCGCCTAAAATACCTGATATTTGAAAGGCTCGAATTTTAGCCATTTTATTAATTATTGAATAACCACCTTGATATTCTGCTAAAACATGAGAATCACCTGCCCACTGTTCCCAAAGATAAAGTGTACCATCAATTACGGTATTATTATCATCAATAAATTTATGAGCGTCTATTGCAGATGGATACGGATTACCAACTAATGTACTTGTAAGTGTGACTGCTGGCTCACTCTCGTTTGAAGCATCGCCATCAACATCGTCTACTGCAATAAGAATTGTTCCATTATTTGGTTTTCCTTCAAAAATATACTCTTGTGTTGCACCTGCATTACCAGTACCCTTTTGGGTGTATCCAACTCCAGGAGCAATAGCATTAGTTTCATTAAAGTTAGCCCAATCAAAATAAGATAAGCCATTTAAATATGTATACGTCCAAAACGTACTAATTTTACCGACTTCATCGTGATTTGTTGTAAAACTAAAAGCTAATTCGCTTTGGTCTTTAAGACTATTAAGTGTAAAAGGTGAATTATTAGTATTATTTGAACTTGTATTATTGTCGTTATATGTTGTAACTCCAATTGCTCCTACAGGTGAAGAAAAATAATTATATCTAAACTTATTTGATGTCCCTTGTTGACGTCTAAGAATTTTTCCATTAGCAGAAGTCACTAAATCACTAGTACTAGTTTGTACTAACTGAGAGTCGTTAAGCAAATTTATTGTACCATTTAACTCTATATATTGCGAGCTATTTACGGCATGATCTTCTATCGTTTCGCCCAAAGTTAATGTACCACTCGAATTAACAATTAGACCAACTAGATCAAGTTCACCTTCATTTATAGTATTTGCAAACAGTGTACTAGAAGCCACTGGACTATCTAAAGTAATATCATGATTTATTTGTACTATAGCAGAAGTGACATTTGTAGATGAGAGATCATTAGGAAACAAAATATCTCCTGGCATATCCCAAACGTCTCCATGTAACCAAGTATTAGTGTCATCCCAACTACCATTAGCAGATGTAATGTATGGTGTAGGTGCTGTTTCTATCTGTTGTGTGTAAATGTTTTGTAGCTTACCATGATTATTGTCTGCAGAATGATCTCTAGTAGTTGTACCAATAAAATCAGTACCAAATTTATAGTAGAGCTTAAGATTACTCCAATTTAACGTACTGCCTGAAACTTCATCTTTTATAGGCTTTGGTATACTACTTCCAGAAACAAGTCCTGCATTATTTTCTATCTCTTGGTATACGGTTTGCTTAATTTGATTTGCTGTTAAAGCTATATCAAAAACGCGAACCTCATCAAGCCAACCATGAAAATAATTAGAACTAGCTCCTGTTTTTATTCTTCCTCCAATATTAAAACTTTCTAAACTTGTCCCCAATACTACATCAACAGAACTAGCTTGTTCATATTGCTTTACTCCGTTGTAGTATAATTGAATCATACCTGCATTATATACCAAAGTAACATGCTGCCATGTGTCTGTATCGTCAAGCCATAACCCATCAGAAAAAATTCCTTCAGATCCTTGATTAAAAAGACTACATTCCAAATTACCATTTTGCGTTATTTCTAAAACGCCTTTTTGTCCAATTATTCCTGCATTAGCTTGAGAAGCAGTATTTGCTTTAACCCAAAACTGTAAAGTAAGTTGACTCCAATTATTTATATTAAAAGTGTTTGGTGCTTTTACCAAATCATCTACTCCATCAAAATCTACAACTAGTGGGCAAGCACTAACAGTATCATCTATACTACTCCCTATACCTTGTCCGTTTGGACCAACATTGTCTACAAGCCCATCACTATCTGCATCTAAATGTGTAGTTGTACCATCACCTAAAAAATAAACAACGTTAGAGCTACCTCCATCGATAGTAGCAGAAGTAACTAAATCTGTTATTACAAATGTGCCATCGCCTTCTATTGCATCTGGACAACCATCTGCATCACTATCTAAATCTAAATGATCTTTAATACCATCTAAATCTGTATCTATACCATCACACTCTCCTTTGATTCTTATATCCTTGATAAATAGCCCTAAACGACCATTAGGTTTTTCTGAAGTAAATTGAAATGATGTTATTGGTGTTGGAAAAGACAATAATACATCGCCTGCGTTTGAGTTACTGCTAATTCCAGCTGGTCCACATTGAAAATAAGCTCCTGTTGTGGGATTATTTAAAAGAACAGCACTTGCAGGTGTAGGCCCAAAAACAGGCTGTGGCATAAAATTTCCATAAAGCTCTGAAGAATCTAAATCTCCTAAAACAAATGAGAAATCGTTAACAGCTATTGGTGTAGTGCTAGTGGTTACAAAAAATTCTAATAAATAAACAAGACGCTCATCAACATTAGTAGTTAAGTTTACATCACTCGTCTCATTTAAGTTATTATCTGCACTCCCTTGGATTGATGGAATAACATTTGTAAAAACACGAGGAAAACCAGGACGAGAACCTTCTACTTGAGTGATACGTAAATCTACACCAGAATTCGAAAAATTTGTAATAGTAAAAGAGTTATTAATATCTAATGCTATAACAGTTCCGTCGACACCAAATGTTTCAACTATATCAAAAGTCTCATCACAACCTTCGGTAACATCTAGTAAACCGTCGTTATCATCATCTAAATCATATATATCATTAACACCATCTCCATCTAAATCTTGAGCAAAAGATGGTAATGAGATAAATAATATTACAAAAGTAAGTGTAGCAAAAAATAGCTTATTTTTATTCATTGGTTTAAAACTTTACTTACAACTCAATTACTTACTTCTAATTATATGTGTTTTAAAAAAAAGTAACCAAATGTTTTACATTAAAAAATTCATTTTACTTATCAACAATCCTATTAAGTGTTGTTATTTTTAGATTAAATGACTATATTAATGCAAATAAACAAAAAAAACCGATTAAAAGCTAATAAAACGGATTAAAAGAAAAAAGCAGAATTAATCTTTTAAAAATTTATTCAACTTTTAGATTAGTTATAGTTCATTTATTACAATATTTCAAATAACAAATTTCACACCTTTTGTATTTAAGTTTGTTATTCCATTCTATTTATACACATCATACAAACACCATTTACTTCTAAAGAAGCATGTTCCTTTTTGTTTTGCGAAAATGTGATGGTTGTTATTAAAAAAGCCTCAAAGTAATACTTTGAGGCTTTTTTATATTGAATCTTTAATATTGTAAAATTATTATGCTGAATTACGACTAGCATTTATATTTCCGAATAAAGATCTAGTTACTAGTTTTTCAAAAACAGCAATACGGTCTAGGTCTTTAACCTCTGCTTTTTCTAATTCTTGAATTTGTTTTAAAGCAAATTGCTGTATGGTTAATAATGGTAACACAATAGACTCTCTTACTTTAATAGACGCTTTTCCTGATGGCTCTTCCTCCATCAATTCGGCATAACCCGTTAGCTTTAAAAGTAAGCGTTTAGTGGTTTCATATTCTGTATAAATTATAGTCCAAAAGGTACCATATTCTTGATCTTCACTCATGTATTTTGTTAAATCAAAAAATGATTTAGACAAGGACATCATACTATTTTCTATTAATGTTTTAAAGAAACTTGACGTTTTAAATAAATTTTGTGCTTTTTCAAATTCGCCCGAATCTTCATAATATTTCAAAGCTGTTCCCACACCAAAAAATCCTGGAACATTTTGTTTTAACTGGCTCCAAGAGCCAACAAATGGTATTGCTCTTAAATCTTCAAAAACTAAACCTTCTGCTTTACCACGTTTAGATGGTCGACTTCCTATATTAGTTTTCGCATAGTATTTAAGCGTACTCATGTGTTCTAAATAGGATATAAATTTAGGATGATTCTTAAAATCTACATAAGCCTGATAACTTAATTTTGCTAGGTTATCCATAACCATTCTATTCTCGGGTAACATGCGTAAATCTGTCTCGCTTAAACTATTATGTAAACCAGAAGTAATTAATTGTTCTAAGTTGTATTGTGACGAATCTAATGTTCCAAAATTAGAACTAATGGTTTGACCTTGAATCGTTAACTGCACTTCTTTATCTTCTATTGTTGGTCCTAAAGAAGCATAAAAATTATGCGTTTTTCCTCCACCACGTGCTGGTGGACCTCCACGTCCATCAAAGAATATTACAGTAACGTCATATTTTCTGGAGATTGCTGTTAGACGTTCTTTTGCTTTATAAATTGCCCAATTAGCCATTAAATATCCACCATCTTTAGTTCCATCACTAAAACCAAGCATTATGGTTTGTTTATTACCACGTTGTTTTAAATGTGCTACATATTCTGGATTTGTATATAAATCTTCCATTACTAAATGAGCATTTTCTAAATCTGTAATGGTTTCAAAAAGTGGTCCAATATCTACTGTTAAATCATCTTGAAAAGCAACCAATTTAAGCATCGCAAATAATTGCATGACATTTAATGTGGTTTGATTATTACTAATAATATAACGATTTGTAGCACGTTCTCCATTGGTTTCCTGAATGGTTTTGATGGCTTCCATGGTACGTAGGGCCTTCAAAGCTTCTTCATCTTTAATTAAAGACAGATTTACTTTTCCTTTTACTTTTGATAAGATTTCAACTTGTTGTTTTTCATTTAAATCGTGATAATTTTCAGGAAAAACAGCATTTCCATTTTCTATCATGCTATCTACCATTGTAGTAAAGACTTTATGATGGACACGACTATCTTGACGTATGTCTAAAGTAGAAAAATGAAATCCAAAAAGATGCACTTTATTAATTAGACTATTAATTTGATCTACATATAAATACTGGTGTTTGTCTTCAACAATTTGCTTAATGTTTTTTAATTCTTCATTAAAAGCTTCAATAGTTAAACTTGAAGACTCGTGTAAAATAATTTTATATAGTTCGTTCTCTAATGCAGTTATTTTATCTTCAACATCAACAAACGTGAGTTTACGTCGTAATTTTCTAATATCACGATAGTAATTTTTTATTATCGTCTCTCTTAATCTTGCTGCTACTTTTAATGTTATTTCTGGTGTTACAAATGGGTTACCATCCCTATCTCCTCCTGGCCAAAAGCCAATATTTATTATATCATTATCAATATGCTTACCATCAAATATATTTAGTTGTATATAGTCATAAATTTTTCCGAAAGAATGATAGAACACGTTTTCTAGATACCAAATTAAACTTACAGCTTCATCATATGGAGTTGGTTTTTTATGCTTAAAAAACGGTGTTTTTCCTAATTGTGCCAACAAATCATTAATACGCAATAAATCGTTTTGCTCTATAGCTTGAGTTAAATCGGTAATGATACCTAAAACTGCTCCTGGATAAAATTGCGTTGGATGTGCTGTAAGCACTATTCTAACTTTAAAGTCTTCTAAATACTGACGTAATTCATCAAGTTTATCTCCTGCAGAAGCACTCTCTTTTAAACTACGAAGCGTACCAATACCATCCATATTATTAACAACTGGGAAAGCTGCATCTTCAATAGCATCAAACAAAACTACTTGTCTTTCTATATATTGAATAAACTTAAAAAGCAGACCAATTTGACTTTCGTCACTATGTCTAGCTTGATATTTTTCAAAAAAGGTCTCAACAATTGTTGTTGGATTATCACCTTTATCAAAACCTGTTTTACAAGTTTCATGAAATAGAGGTAATAGCACACCAGTTTTAGTAATTGTATCAAATGGTAATGTCATGAAAATACCATTATATATTTGATATTTAGCTAGTACATTTTGATTAAAACGCGTTAATTTTGGTTGTGTAGACATCAGTAATTATATTTTATCCGAGATATAAAGTTAGTGAACTTTAGTTTATTTACTTGAGTATAAAAAAAAATTTGAGAATTATTTCACTACATCGTTTTCTTATTATGAATACAATAATTTAAAGTCTTTTTTTTTTAATTCTATTTTTAACTAAAACCAATAAAATAAAGCTTTAACTAATTTTAACTTAAACAATCTTTTAAAACTATTTAATTTTTTTACTTTTGCACTTAAATAAAAAGAGGACGGATTTGACTGATTGCAACCTCATAAAAAAATGCTAAAGGCAGTGTAAACTTCCTTAGACGCTTTCGTCAAATCACAACATAACTTATACTATAAAAAATGGCGTATTTATTTACATCAGAGAGTGTGTCTGAAGGACATCCTGACAAAGTTGCAGATCAAATTAGTGATGCATTAATTGATAATTTTTTAGCATTTGATAAAGATTCTAAAGTCGCTTGCGAAACCCTTGTTACAACAGGACAAGTGGTACTTGCAGGAGAAGTAAAATCTAAAACATATTTAGATGTACAAAAAATTGCAAGAGATACTATTAATAAAATTGGTTATACCAAAAGCGAATACATGTTTGACGGAAACTCTTGTGGCGTATTTAGCGCTATACATGAGCAATCAGACGACATTAATCGTGGTGTTGATAGAGACACTAAAGAAGAGCAAGGTGCAGGTGATCAAGGAATGATGTTTGGTTACGCAACCAACGAAACAGAAAACTACATGCCACTTGCTTTAGATTTATCTCATAAAATCTTAATAGAATTAGCAGCTTTACGACATGAAAATAGAGACATTACATATTTAAGACCAGATTCTAAAAGTCAGGTAACTATAGAATATAGTGATGATAATATCCCACAACGTATTGATGCAATTGTAGTATCAACACAACATGACGATTTTGATGAAGAAGGCAAAATGTTAGCTAAAATTAAGAGCGATATTATTAAAACTTTAATCCCAAGAGTTACTGCTAAACTACCAGAAGAAATTAAATCGTTATTTAACGATGATATAACGTATCATATAAATCCAACAGGAAAGTTTGTAATTGGTGGACCTCATGGAGACACTGGTTTAACAGGTCGTAAAATTATTGTAGATACATACGGAGGAAAAGGTGCTCATGGTGGTGGTGCTTTTTCTGGAAAAGACCCAAGTAAAGTAGATAGAAGTGCAGCATATGCGACAAGACATATTGCTAAAAACCTAGTAGCAGCAGGTATTTGCGACGAGATTTTAGTACAAGTATCTTATGCCATTGGAGTTGTAGAACCTATGGGTATTTTTGTTGACACTTACGGAACTTGTCCTTTTAATATGACAGATGGCGAAATTGCACAAAAAGTTACTAAAATTTTTGACATGCGACCAGCTTCTATAGAGTCGCGTTTAAAATTACGTAATCCAATATATAGTGAAACTGCTGCCTATGGACATATGGGAAGACTAAACGAAACTGTTACTAAAACTTTTTCTCGACCAAATGGTGATGACATTACTTTAGATGTCGAACTTTTTACTTGGGAAAAATTAGATTATATAGATAAAATTAAAGCAGAATTTGATTTATAAATTTTATTATTTTTATACAAAAAAACCGAAACAAAATGTTTCGGTTTTTTTGTACATCATACTTTCCACTTTAGAGGTAAATGCACTATTTTTTTAGTTTCAAAAAAGTCTTCTTCATAAAAATCTGAAAGATTATAAATTGTTGTAGTTTGGTAATCTTGTAATTCTTCGGTTAAATCACCTCCTTTTAAATATAAAATCCCATTTTTTATTTTATTTTGTTGCGTTTTAGCAACTTTTCCTTTAGTCCATCTAACAAAAGTAGGCATCGCAGCAACTGCACGACTTATAATAAAATCGTAAGTTTCATTAACATCCTCTACTCTACTATGTGTTACTTTTACATTTTCTATCTCTAAACCAGCTACAACGTCTCTAACTACATTTAGTTTTTTATTGATACTATCAACAAGATTAAACTCGCATTCTGGAAACAATATAGCTAACGGTATCCCAGGAAAACCACCACCTGTACCTACATCCATTAAAGACGTTTCATCTTTAAAATCTACAACTTTAGCAATAGCTAAAGAATGTAAAACGTGACGTAAATAGAGTTCATCAATATCTTTTCTAGATACAACATTAATCTTCAAGTTCCAATCTTGATATAAACCTTCAAGTTTAGTAAACTGTTCGATTTGCAAAGGTGACAAATCAGGAAAATACTTTAAAACTAGTTCCATAATAGTAAAAAATTTGAGCAAAAATATACATTTTAACACTAAAAAGTAGCTATCTATTTTGCTTTATTAATTATCTTTACAACTTATATGATATTGCGTTATTTTACGTAATCATAATATAATTATTATTACAATGACAAATCAAACTCTTTCTTTTTCAAGAACGGACTCTGCAAAATTTTTCAGAACCCTAAACAAACGTGTTAACGACTATTTTAAAGAGAATAATATAAAAAGAACAGGTGATTGGCGTATTTGGTTAAAAACCATTGTTATGTTTACTTTGTTTTTAGCGCCTTATTTTTTAATGATGAGCCTTAATTTACCTAGTTGGTCACAAATCTTATTAACTATTGTTATGGGAATTGGAATGGCTGGTGTTGGTATGAATGTTATGCATGATGGTAATCATGGTTCGTTTTCCAATAAAGAATGGGTTAACCGCATAATGGGTAGTAGTATTTATATTTTAGCAGGAAACGCTTATAACTGGAAAGTACAGCACAATGTTTTACACCATACATACACAAATATTCATGGACATGATGAAGATTTAGAAGCAGGAAGAATTCTTCGTTTTTCAAAACATTCTGAGTGGAAAAAGCATCATAGATTTCAACACTACTACTCAGTTGTTTTATATGGTTTATTAACTATAAACTGGGCAATTACAACAGATTGGCAACAAATGAGACGTTACATGAAACGTAAATTAGCTTATGGTAAATTACCAAATCCATTTGTTAACTGGAGTAAGCTAGTAATTTCAAAAACCATATATGTTGCAATTTGGATTGTTATTCCAATCCTATTTTTTGACTTAGCTTGGTGGAAAATCTTAATTGGATTTTTTCTTATGCATTATGTAGCAGGACTTATTCTAAGTGTTGTATTTCAATTAGCACATGTTATGGATGAAGCAGAAATGCCTCTACCTGAAGAAGACGGAACTATGAAAAACACTTGGGCTATACATCAATTAAAAACGACTGTTAATTTTGGACCAAAAAGTAAAATTGCTAATTGGTATACTGGCGGATTAAATCATCAAGTAGAGCATCATATTTTTCCACATATTAGTCATATACATTATGGTAAAATTGCAGAAATAGTAAAATCTACTGCTAAAGAATTTAACTTACCTTACAACGAATATAAATCTACACGTAAAGCTATTGCTGCTCATTTTAGTTATCTAAAACAAATGGGAACTAATCCTGCTTTACAAGCTTAAAACACAAAATGAAACAACCACTTTCTAACCGTATTCTAAACATGTCTACTTCTGCAACTTTAGCGATGGCTGCTAAAGCAAGAGAATTAAGATCTGAAGGAAAAGACATTATTGGACTAAGTTTGGGAGAACCAGACTTTAATACACCCGATTTTATTAAGGATGCTGCCATCCAAGCCATTAATGAGGACTACAATTCTTACACACCTGTTGATGGTTATGTAGAGTTAAAAGAAGCTATTATTACTAAGTTTAAGCGTGATAACAATCTTACTTATACGTTACCCCAAATAGTAGTATCAACAGGTGCTAAACAAAGTTTAGCTAATATTGCTGCAGTATTATTAAATGCTGGTGACGAGGTTATTTTACCTTGTCCATATTGGGTAAGTTACAGTGATATTATAAAACTTAATGATGGTGTACCTGTAGAAGTTAAAACGTCTATAGAAAACGATTTTAAGTTAACACCTCTTCAGTTAGAAGCAGCTATTACACCGAACACAAAAATGATTTGGTTTAGCTCGCCTTGTAACCCAAGTGGGTCTTTATACAACAAAACAGAATTAGAAGGTTTAGCAAAAGTTTTAGAAAATTACCCTAATATTTATATTGTCTCTGATGAGATTTACGAACACATTAACTACACAGGACAAGCGCATGCAAGTATGGCTCAAATCCCAAGTATGTATGACCGTACAATTACCGTAAACGGAGTTTCTAAAGCGTTTGCAATGACAGGTTGGCGTATTGGTTACATTGGTGCTCCAGATTGGATTGCACGTGCCTGTAATAAAATGCAAGGTCAAATTACTAGTGGTGCAAATTGTATTGCACAACGTGCTGTAATTACTGCTTTAAACACAGACTCTAGTGTTGTAAAGTATATGATTGACGAGTTTAAAGTACGTCGTGATTTAGTGCTTAATTTATTAAATGCTATTGAAGGTTTTAAAACCAACACACCAGAAGGTGCTTTTTATGTGTTTCCTGATGTAACTGCTTTTTTTGGAAAAACATTAAGAGGAAAAACAATAAATAACGCTACCGATTTTTCTTTATATCTTTTAGAAGAAGCTTTAGTAGCAACCGTAACTGGTGATGCTTTTGGAAACCCAAATTGTATACGTATAAGTTACGCTGCATCTCAAGAAAAAATAATTGAAGCTATTAAGCGTATTAAAGAAGTGGTTAGCTAAAAAACAAACTATATTTTATAAAAAAGCCACTTCATTATAAGTGGCTTTTTGTATTATAAGACCTTAATAAGCCAAACCATTAGGCTTACAAATAGTATAATAAACAACACTAGTATTTTATAAAAGCGTTTCTTGTTTTCTTTTAAAAGACGTTTTTTAATACTTTGTTGATATTCTGTATTTAAAATTAAATGATCAAATTTTTCTTTTTCTACCTTGTTTGGTTTACCTGAAGTAAATACAAACTTCTTCCTCTTATTATTTTTTAATAAGTTTCTATTGTTCTTAAGTACAGTACGAGCAGATCCACTATGCATAATCTACAGATTTAAAGGTTAAACAAAAAAAGGACTTTATATATAAGTAGCCAATTTTATTATAATGTTACAAAATAAATATGTTAGATCAATAAAGACGTTAGATTTCTATCTATTTCGCCAAAAGAAGGGCGTAAATAAAATTAGTACAGTAAATAACTCTAAACGTCCAATAAGCATTAAAAATGCAGACCACCATTTACCGATTGCAGGTAAAGCCGAATAGTTATTTACAGGACCAAAATCGCCTAAAGCAGGTCCAACATTACCTAAAGTTGAAGCTGCAATACCAATTGAAGATTCAAAATCTAGTTGCATCATAGAAAATCCTAAAGCACCAACAATAAAAGCAATCATATAGAGTATAAAAAAGCCAAGAATATTAAAGACAATATCTCCAGAAATAGCTTTTTTGTTATATCTAACTGGTAAAATAGCATTTGGGTGTAACGTACGTTTAAACTCTAAAAAACCGTTTTTAATTAACAGTAAATGACGTACTACTTTTACACCACCAGAAGTACTTCCTGCCGATCCACCCAAAAACATCAACCCAAAAAACAAGACTACTAAAAATGGCGTCCATAATGTATAATCTGCAGAAACAAAACCTGTAGTTGTTATAATTGCTAACACCTGAAATAATGCATGTCTAAAAGCACTTTCTCCTTTACCTAAAACTTGTGGATGTGCAATACTAGAAGCAGAAACATCTGATCTAAAATAGATTAAAATAGCTGCGATAATTGTAAAAATAGCAATAAACTTGAAGTAGAGTTTAAACTCTTCATCATGAATTATTTTTTTTACTTTACCCTTAAAAGCAAAATAACTTAGTACAAAGTTTGTACCAGCCAAAAACATAAACACGATAATAATATACTGTATAATTGGCTTATGATTCCAATAGGCAATACTTGCGTTTTTTGTTGAAAACCCACCAGTTGATAGCGTACTCATAGAATGGTTAATTGCGTCAAAAAAGGACATTCCAGCAACACTAAGCAAAAGGGTTTCGGCTACGGTGTAGCCAAAATAGATCAACCATAAACGCTTTGCAGTATCAGTAATACGAGGATGTAGTTTATCTGCACTAGGCCCTGGTGCTTCGGCTGCAAATAGCTGCATACCTCCAATTCCTAAAAGTGGCAAAATAGCTACTGCCAATACAATAATACCCATTCCACCAATCCAATGTGTTAAACTCCTCCAAAACAAAACACCTTTAGGCAACGCTTCAATATCATTTAAAATAGAAGCTCCTGTGGTTGTAAAACCAGACATAGTCTCGAAAAAAGCATCTGTAAAATTAGGTATACTGCTTGTAGCTAAATACGGAACAGCTCCAGAAAGCGACATAACTATCCAACCAAACGCAACAACAATATAACCTTCGCGTTTGTTCATTTCTTTGTTGTGGTTACGATGATGTAACATACCAAATAAACCAAAAACAAGTGTTGTTAGTCCAGACAGTATTAATTCTATAGTCACTCCATCTTGATATACTAAGCTAACTAATGCTGCAACCAACATAAAACCACCATTAAAAACCAATAGCAATCCAAAAAAATAAAATATTATTTTGTAATTAAGATGAAGTCTTTTTCGCATTATAAAAATAGTTTTTCAACCTTTTTAATAGAACGTGGCAAACAGCACACAACAATATAGTCACCTTCTTCTACTCTAAAATCACCAAGTGCTATAAGCCCTTTTTGATCTCTAATAACACCACCAACAATAGCAGAACGTGGAAACTCTACCTCTTTTATAAGTCTATTACAGATCTTAGATGTCGGTTTTACCTTAAACTCTAACAGCTCTGCATTCATGTTGTTAAGCTTAGTCATAGCAACAACTTCTCCTTTACGTATGTATCTAAATATATTATTTGCTGCTAATAATTTTTTATTAATAAGAGTATCAATACCTATAGATTGAGAGAGCTCAAAATAATCCATATTTTCTACAAGTGCTATTGTCTTTTTAACACCTTTAGATTTAGCCATTAAGCAAGACATGATGTTAGATTCAGAGTTACCAGTAACCGATATAAACGCATCCATTTCGCTAATACTTTCTTCTTCTAAAAGTTCAACATTACGTCCATCTCCATTAATTACTAAAACATTTGGTAAATCATCTGCCAACTCAAAAGCAACTTCTTTATTGTTTTCTATTAGTTTTACATTAAAATTACTTGCCGATAGATCTCTAGCTGTTTTAAAACCGATTTTACTTCCACCTAAAATCATAACATCTTTGATAGATGTATTGGTTTTTCCGGTCATTTTACACAATTCATCATCTCCTCCTGCACTTGTTACAAAGACAACATTATCGCCTTCTCTAAACTCGGTATCTCCTCTTGGAATGATTGTATATTGTGTCCCAAAACGTTGTATGGCAATTGGCACAAAATGTATTTCAGAAAATAATTGAGCAGCCTCTTTAACAGTCTTACCAACAAAACTCGCAGTTCTAGATAGGCTTAAACTTACCATAGTTAACGCACCTCCTTCAAACTCGTAACTGTCTTTAAAGGCAGACTGATTTAGTAATAATTCAATCTCTGCTGCTGCTAAACTTTCTGGCGATATCAATTCATCTATACCAAATCTAGTAAATCCTACTTCGTCTTTATGTGTAATAAACTCGGTATTAGAAATCCTAGCAATTGTGCGTTTAGCACCTAATTGCTTGGCTAAAACGCAAACCGTAATATTTGTAGTTTCAGACGCAGTTACACCAATAAACAAATCTGCAGAGTCTATTCTAGCATCTTTTAACACCGAAATGGAAGTTGCATCACCTTTAATAACTTTAATATCTAAGTGGTTATCTGCGTATGACAAACTATCTCTATCGGTGTCAATAAGAGTAATCTCTTGTGACTCGTAAGATAATAATTTTGCTAAATGAAATCCCACTTCACCAGCTCCAGCAATAATTATTTTCATATTTCTTTTTAAGTAAAAAGTATACAAAGATAATTAAATTAACCTTTTGAGGTTTAATTATTTATTCTTTTGAAGTTTTACAGACTATACTGAAAGCATTATCTTTGAAAAAAAATTGATTTTGACTAAAATAAACCCTTACAAAGACAGTGCACTTGGCAAAAAAGAGCAAGTCGCTAAAATGTTTGATACCATCTCTGGAGAATACGACGGTTTAAACCGTGTAATTTCTTTTGGAATTGATATTAAATGGCGAAAAAAAGTGGTCGAACTAGTTAAAGCTACTAAGCCAAAAAACGTATTAGATATAGCTACTGGAACTGGAGATTTGGCAATTAATTTAGCCGAAACAAGTGCTGAAAAAATTGTCGGATTAGACATTAGTAGCGGAATGCTTGAAGTAGGAAAAGTTAAAATAAAAGCCAAAAAATTAGACCAAAAAATAGATATGGTCATTGGCGATTCCGAGAGTATGCCTTTTGATGACAATAGTTTTGACGCTATTACAGTTGCATTTGGTATACGTAATTTTGAAAACTTAGAAAACGGATTAAAAGATATTTTACGTGTTTTAAAACCAGGAGGTATTTTTGTTATTTTAGAAACCTCTGTGCCAACTAAATTTCCTTATAAACAAGGGTACAAATTTCATTCAAAAGTTATTTTACCAACTGTTGGAAAACTGTTTTCTAAAGACAAAACAGCTTATAAATATTTAAGCGAAAGTGCTAATGCTTTTCCTTATGGTGAAACATTAAACAATATTTTACGTAATATTGGGTTTATAAATATTAAAGATATGCCTCAAACATTTGGTGTAGCAACTATATATAAAGCATCAAAACAATAATGCAAATGAAATATTTTTTGTTCCTACTTCTTAGCTTGTCAATAATTACGACTTCTCAAGCCCAATTGTTTTCTAAAGAAAAAGTGCGAAATCTACAAAACATTGATAAAGCCACTTTAAGTTGGGGTTATTACCTTGGCTTTAACAGTCTTGATTTTAAATTTGATTACAACCGTAATATTGGAGATATCCAAACCGAAAAAACCACAGGTTTTAACGTTGGTCTTTTAGGCAACTTACGTATTAGCAATAATCTAGATTTAAGATTTGAACCTGGCTTAGTTATTGCGCAACGTAACTTAACGTATCAAGAAAACTATTTTGATGATTTTGATGAAGAAATTTCAGACTCAGATTTAATACGTGAAGTAAAATCGACTTATGTTTATTTTCCGTTACTACTAAAAATCTCTACTAATCGTGTTAATAATATCAAGCCTTTTATTTTAGGAGGTGTCTCTACCGCAATTAACCTATCTAGTAACCAAGATAATCCTGATGATAATTCTGCTGGCGAATTTAGAACAGTAACAAATATGCAGTTTTACGAACTTGGTTTTGGTATTGATTTTTACTTAGATCGTTTTAAGTTTACACCTTCAATTCGTGGTGTATTTGCTTTAAAAGATGAAATTGTAAGAGACAAAGACCCTAATAGTCCATGGACTAGTAATGTAAATTTAATGCAAACTCGTGGTGTTTTTGTGAATTTTACTGTGCAGTA
>JALZUT010000110.1 GCA_023300575.1 Olleya sp. | reverse complement strand
AATAATTCTGGATGCGGATTAAAAAGCGGTTCGTTATGTGGTTTAGAAAATTTATTCCATGGGCATACGTCTTGGCAAATATCGCAACCAAACATCCAGTCATCAAACTGACCTTTCATCGCGTTTGGTAATTGGTCTTTAAGCTCGATCGTAAAATAGCTTATACATTTACTACCATCTACAACATAAGGTTCTGTTATGGCTTGTGTTGGACATGCATCAATACATGCTGTACAAGTCCCACAATGGTCTGTGGTTGCATAATCATATTCTAAGTCTAAATCTATAATAAGTTCTGCAATAAAGTAAAATGAACCAACTTGTTGCGTCAATAAATTACTGTGCTTCCCGATCCAACCTAACCCAGATTTTGCAGCCCAAGCTTTGTCTAATACTGGAGCAGAATCTACAAAAGCTCTTCCACTAACGTCTCCAATTTCTTGTTGGATAAAATGGGTTAATTCTTTTAACTTAGCCTTTATTACATGATGGTAGTCGTTACCATAAGCGTACTTGGATAGCTTTGGTGCTGCTGCATCTTTTTGTGTTTCTGAAGGGTAATAATTCAATAATAAAGAGATTACTGATTTAGAATCGTCGACTAGTTTTGTAGGGTCTAATCGTTTATCAAAATGGTTTTCCATGTACTGCATTTGACCATGCATATTGTTGTTTAACCACTTTTCTAATCTTGGTGCTTCGACTTCTAAAAATTCAGCTTTGCTAATACCACAAGATAAAAAACCTAAGCGTTTGGCTTCGGCTTTAATTTGCTGTGTGTATTTGACTTTGTTATTCAATTGTATGTTATTTATTCAAAAGTCTAAGACAGGTTCATAATGACATTAAACTTGTATTTTGTAAAACTAAGTTTGTCTGTGCTGATCAGAGTCTAAGCATCGAAGTGCCTTTTTATCTAATTAACGTTTCTCAAATCTAAGATACGCGTTTTTAGGTTTTAAAGTAATTAATGGTGTAATCCTAATCGCATCAAATTCTGGATGCATTTTATAGTTTTTAACCAACTCTGTTACTGCAATAATCATTTCAAACATCGCAAAGTTGTTACCAATACATTTACGTGGTCCTGCACCAAACGGAAAATATTGTGCAGAGAATTGTCTTCCACCATCTGCAAAGCGTTCTGGCAAAAAAGATAACGGTTGTTCCCATAAGTCTGGATGTCTGTGCATTTCGTAAACAGAAAACAACAAATTACAACCAGGATCAAAATCCATATTATTAAAACTATCCGCTTCAATATTGACGCGATCTATAAAATAAGCAGGTGGATACAAGCGTAGTGATTCTTCTAAAACTTGTTGACATATTTTTGAGGTCGAAATTCTAGTCATTAAATCAACGTCATCTCCTCCTAAATTTTGCCATTCTTTATAAATTTTATCTTGCCATTCTGGATGCTTAGCTAATAACTGAAACGTAAAAGTTAATGCATTAGCAGTCGTTTCATGACCAGCAGTAAAGATTATTAAGATTTCATCTATAAGCTGTTCTTCGCTCATACCCTTGCCATCATCATACTTTGTTTCTAATAACATATCTAAAAGATCATCATAACGTTTTCCTGAAGACTTCCTATCTTCAACGATACCTTTTAAAATGTTTCTAGCTTCTTCAGATAATTTAAAATGTTTGTCTAAAGCGCCACCAATTTTAAACCACCAAGCTAAATAAGGTTGACGTAATTCTTTAACTAACATACGTTGGTTGGCTTCTGTGATAAACTGAAGTCGTTGCATGTCTTTTCCTCTTGCAGCTTTTGTAAACAATGATTTTACAACGGTTTGAAAGGCTAAATCGTTAAGTAACGGAAATACATCAAGTGTTTTATTAGTTTCAACTTTTTTAAATTCTGAAATTATGGTGTCTTGCATTCCGGCTAATAAATTCTGCAATTGCTTTTTATGAAAAGCAGGTTGCATCATTTTGCGTTGTTTTTTCCATTTTTCACCTTCAGAGGTTAACAAACCTTCACCTACATATTTAACTAAATCTACAGTTTGAATACTAGACTTGATGTAATTTTTTTGATTTTTCTGAAGCACATATTTTGCCAAACCAGCATCACGACAAAAATATATTTTAGTATTAAAACCAACATTCAATTTGAAAATATCACCTTTTTCAGTAAAGTTTTTATTATGAAATGGAAGTGGGTTTTTAAGAATTTCTAATGAATGCTTAATGAATTTTAAAAGGGAAACTTCTGGTATTTTTTTCTTCATTTGTATTTTATAAAGAGTCTTCGACTGCGCTCAGACTGACAACAGAATTAAAATAAAAATAGTCTAAAACAATCCACCTTGAGTTGGTCCTTTTATTTTTCCTAGATGTTTATAGGCTAACTCAGTAACTTCACGACCACGTGGCGTACGCATAATAAAGCCTTGTTGAATTAAAAAAGGCTCATACACTTCTTCTATGGTTTCTGTACTTTCAGAAACCGCAGTTGCAATTGTACTAATACCAACTGGACCACCTTTAAACTTATCTATGATTGTAGACAAGATTTTATTATCCATTTCATCTAAACCATAAGCATCTACATGCAATGCTTCTAAACTATATTTAGCTATTTTAATATCAATACTTCCGTTACCCTTAATTTGAGCAAAATCACGCACACGACGTAATAAGGCATTTGCAATTCTAGGTGTACCACGACTACGTCCGGCTATTTCTATTGCAGCTTCCATAGAAATTGGCACATTTAAAATGTCAGCACTTCTTTGGATAATGGTCGTTAATAAATCTGTTTTATAATATTGTAATCTACTTTGGATACCAAAACGTGCACGCATTGGTGCTGTTAACAATCCAGAGCGCGTTGTTGCGCCAACTAAAGTAAATGGATTAAGATGGATTTGAACAGTTCTGGCATTTGGACCAGACTCAATCATAATATCAATCTTATAGTCTTCCATTGCAGAGTATAGATACTCTTCAACAATTGGACTAAGACGATGGATTTCATCTATAAATAAGACATCACGTTCATCAAGATTTGTAAGTAAACCTGCTAAGTCTCCTGGCTTGTCTAAAACTGGACCAGAGGTCACTTTTATGCCGACACCTAACTCATTAGCTAATATATTTGCTAATGTTGTTTTACCTAGTCCTGGTGGACCATGAAATAAAGTGTGGTCTAAAGCCTCATCACGACCAACAGCTGCTTGAACAAATATTTTAAGATTTTCCAACACTTGATCTTGACCAGTAAAATCATCAAAGGATAGTGGTCTTAATTGTTTTTCGACATCAAATTCTTCTGGAGATAAATTGTCGTTTGTTGGATCTAGGTTTTCGTTCATAGTTTTACCTACCTAGGTAGGTATATGTTTAATAAATAAACTTATGGTCGCAAAGTAAAAAGTAATACTTTTTAGCTATAATTAATAATGTAAATATACTGAAAAAGCCTTTCTATTTATAAGAAAGGCTTTTCAATATTATATATTATATGAACTCTTTTTAAGAGATTGTTTTTTTCGAAGCAATTAATTAGTGTTGTAATTCTTCTTCACCTTCTTTTAAAGGTACGATCTGAGATACAAAATCTTCATCGTGTCCTGGTTTACTATAATCATATGCCCACCTGTGAACATGAGGAATATCTCCTGGCCAGTTTCCGTGAATGTGCTCTACAGGAGTTGTCCACTCTAAAGTGTTAGATCTCCATGGATTTTGTTCTGCTTTCTTACCGTAGAAAATACTAGAGAAGAAATTATAGACAAATGCAATTTGGAATATACTACCTACAATTGCAAAAATTGTAATGACAACGTTTACACTCGCTAAATCATCAAATAACGGAAAGTTAGTATTGGTGTAATAACGTCTTGGTAAACCTGCCATACCTATAAAGTGCATTGGAAAAAACACACCGTAAGCACAAACTGCAGTTACCCAGAAATGTACATATCCTAAATTTTTATTTAGCATGCGACCAAACATTTTAGGAAACCAGTGGTAAACACCAGCAAAGAATCCGTAAAGTGCAGAGATACCCATTACTAAGTGAAAGTGAGCAACTACAAAGTACGTATCATGTACGTTAATATCCAGTGCACTATCTCCTAAAATAATTCCTGTTAAACCACCTGTAATAAATGTTGACACTAATCCTATTGAGAATAACATGGCGGGATTCATCTGGAGATTACCTTTCCAGAGTGTGGTTATATAATTAAATGCTTTTACTGCTGAAGGAATTGCAATTAATAGGGTTGTAAATGTAAATACAGATCCTAAGAATGGGTTCATTCCTGAAATAAACATGTGGTGACCCCAAACAACTGTTGATAAAAATGCAATTGCTAAAATAGAAGCAACCATTGCACGATAACCGAAAATAGGTTTACGAGAGTTTGTTGCTATAATTTCTGAAGTAATACCTAATGCTGGTAATAATACAATATATACTTCTGGGTGACCTAAGAACCAAAATAAGTGTTCAAATAATACTGGAGAACCACCTTGATAATGTAAAACTTCACCTTGAATAAATATATCTGATAAGAAGAACGACGTACCAAAACTTCTATCCATTATTAATAATAAAGCAGCAGATAATAATACTGGAAAAGAGATAACACCGATAATTGCTGTTACAAAAAATGCCCAGATTGTTAGAGGTAATCTAGTCATAGACATCCCTTTTGTACGTAAGTTAATTACTGTTACCACATAGTTTAATGATCCTAATAATGACGATGCAATAAAGATAGCCATAGAGACTAACCATAATGTCATACCTAAACCTGATCCACCTTGTGCCATAGGCAATGCACTTAAAGGAGGATATATTGTCCAACCTGCTGCTGCGGGTCCAGCTTCTACAAAGAAAGAGCTAACCATTATGATACTAGATGTAAAGAATAACCAATATGAAATCATGTTTAAGAAACCTGATGCCATATCGCGTGCTCCAATTTGCAACGGAATTAATAAGTTACTAAATGTACCACTTAAACCTGCAGTTAATACAAAGAATACCATGATTGTACCATGTATTGTAACTAATGCTAAGTATATATCTGCACTCATAACACCATCTGGAGCCCATTTACCTAATAATGCTTTAAAAATTGGGTTTGACTCTTCTGGCCATGCGATTTGCATACGCATCATGATTGACATAATCACAGCTATGATTCCCATGATAAGTCCAGTAATTAAATACTGCTTAGCAATCATCTTGTGATCCTGACTAAATATATATTTAGTTATGAATGTTTCTTTATGATGATGACCATGATCGTCATGTCCATGTTCTTCTACCTGTGCTGACATAATCTAAAATCTTTGTTTATTAAATTTCTTTTTGCTTAATTTTTTACTAATGAATTTGCAAATAGTTTTTGCTCTTTCATCCATGCGTCATATTCTTCTTGTGTTTCTACTATAATTTTCATTTGCATGTTATAGTGAGACGTACCACAAATCTTATTACATAATAATAAATAATCAAAAGTATAAGGGTCTAAAGGGTCTTCATTTTTAGCAAGTAAAGCTTTACTTTTTTCTCTTCTTATATTATTAATGTTTTTAACTTTCTCTTGCATTTCTTGAGTTTCACGCATCTCTACAGTAGTTACAGAAGGTGTAAATCCAAATTGAGTAATCATACCAGGCACACAGTTCATTTGTGCTCTAAAATGAGGCATATAAGCAGAGTGTAAAACGTCTTGAGAACGCATTTTGAATAATACTGGTCTTCCTACTGGTAAGTGCAATTCGGTTACAATAACGTCGTCTTGTGCATTTGGATCTGCTTCGTCAACACCTAAGATATTAGCACGATCTATATCAATTAATCTTACGTTTGCTTTACCTAATTGGTTGTCTGCACCACCATATCTTGCTTTCCAGTTAAATTGTTGTGCGTATAACTCTACAATTAATGGATCATTTTCTTCATCAACATTCATGATTTCTGTCCAAGTAAATAATCCTTGAATAATTAATCCAGCTAAAACAATTACAGGAATAATAGTCCATATTGCTTCTAATGTATTGTTATCGGCATAAAATAATGCCTTTTTTCCTTTTTCACCCCTATACTTATAAGCAAAATAATGTAATAAAAATTGCGTAACTGTTTGAACAAAGAAGATCACAGCCATAGAGATAACCATTAAACTGTCAAGACCTGGGCCATGTTCTGATGCAGAATTAGACGTTAATGGTAAATCACCATACATAACAAAACACATAATTGTTATAACATAAATGAAGATTAAAAAACCTATCATTAAGTAACCATTTATACGGTTGTCAGTATCGTTTGCAACTTGATTATTATCGGATGCTTTACCAGCTTGGGTTAAATCAAAGATTTTAACCATTTGCCAAATTGCAACGAAAATAAATACTAAAACTAAAATTGATAATAAAGTCGTCATTGTTATCGTTCTTCTTTATTTTGTTTTTTATTAATAATGGAAATTTTCACTTTCTTTAATGAAAGGATTTCCTTTTGCTGTAAGAGATTGTTTAGATATTGCATAGAATACTATTAGCAAGAATAATCCTGCAAACAATAAAATTGAACCAATTTCTGGCGCTCCTATATACCATCTATCTCCAACAGTTGCTGGCATAATCATATTGAAAATATCAATATAATGTCCTCCTAAAATCACTATACCTGCCATAATTACAAACCAAGAAATACGCTTATAATCGCTATTCATTAATAGTAATAATGGGAATATAAAATTCATTACAATCATACCAAAGAATGGTAAGTTATAGTCTTCTATTCTAGTAACAAAGTAAGTAACCTCTTCTGGTATATTTGAATACCAGATTAGCATAAATTGAGAGAACCATAAATACGTCCAGAAAATACTAAACCCAAACATAAATTTAGCTAAATCATGAATATGACTGTCATTAACTTTTGGTAGTAATCCTTTAGATTTTAAGTAGATTGTTATCATTGCTATTACAGTAATAGCGCATACCATCATACCTGCTAATACATACCATCCAAATAACGTAGAGAACCAGTGAGGGTCTACACTCATTATCCAGTCCCAAGACATCATGGATTCTGTATAAATAAAGAATACTAAGAATGCTGCAGAAATACGAAAGTTCTTTTTAAAGTTGCGCTTATCTCCTGGCTCAGCTTCATCTTGTGCTATAGAGAATTTACGAGAGAAGTATCTGTATAAACTCCATCCAGTAATAAAAATTAAAGCTCTTATTATAAACCAAGGTTTATTTAACCAAGCAGATTTTCCTGCTACTAACTTATCATAGTCTGCACTTTCGGGATTTATCATGTCTGGATTCATCCAAACAAATATATGATATCCAGAAAAGAATGCAATTGCTACTACTATTAATGCTCCAGGTAAAAGGTAATAAGTAATCCCTTCCATTACTCTAAATAATAATGGTGACCATCCTGCTTGTGCAGCATATTGTAAAGCGTAAAATACTAATGCACCTAATGCTATCATCATAAAAAAGAAAGCAGCTACGTATAGTGCTGACCAAGGTCTATTGTGTAGTTGATGCATAACATGCTCTGCATGTTCGTCTCCATGATGTCCTACATCAATTGAATGATGATCTGCTTCATCTGCGTGTAAAGGCTTGTCTACATGATGACTAGCTTCTGCGTGGGAATCCTCTATGTGTTCTCCATCATGATGATCGTTATCTGAAGCATGATTATCATGTGTCTCAGTTGCATGAACAGCTACTGTATCATGGCTTTCACCATGTCCACCGTGACTAGCTTCTTCAGCTAACATTGTTTTAACATCCTCTACAGTTTCATAATGATGTGCATCTTTGAAACCTTTTGCTATACCTATAAGTCCTAAAACTATTAGAATAACTGCGGATATTTTTAGTCTATTTGAAAATGTGTACATATCTATATATAAACTTTATCTAAATCTTACTTTGTTAATTTTTTCTTTAACGTTTGTACGTAAGCAGCTACTTGCCAACGTTCTTCTTCGTTAATAAAATTAGCATAAGAACCCATTGAATTTTTACCATAATAAATAGTATGGTAAATACTTCCTATTGTTATGTCTTTTACTGCATAACTACCAGGTATAATTCCTTTTTCTATTAACTTACCTTCTCCATTACCATTATTACCATGACAAATTGCACAGTAAATACCAAATAAAGTTTTACCTCTATTTTCATCTATACTTAATGAATCTAATGGACTAGTAAGATTAGCTTTTGCTAACTCGTAACCTTCGGTTGTATTTAGGTAATCAAAAGGAGTATAACCTCTTGGTATAGTCCCATCTACCGGTAATTGTGCTTCTACTCCGTTTGCAAAAGCATCAGATTCTTGATAGGCCTCATAACCTACAGATTCATACATATTAGGCATGTACTGGTAGTTTGGTCTAGAATTCTTATTACAAGAAGTAAAAGACACTGCTATTAAGGCTATAATTGTTATTTTAATTAAATGTTTCATTCTATCTAATTAATGATGTGCTTTATCTACTATGTTAATTTCTACTGCACCAGTTTCTGCTAACAAGTTATGTAGTTCTTTTTCGTTTCCGTGTATACCTATTTCCATTAAAAAATGGTCATCTGTAGTTCTAGGATCTGGATTTTCTGCTTTTTTGAATGGCCACATTTTACTTCTTAAATAAAATGTTATTACCATTAAATGCGCTGCAAAAAATACCGTTAATTCAAACATAATTGGTACAAATGCTGGCATGTTTTCTAAATAACTAAAGCTTGGTTTACCTCCAATATCTTGAGGCCAATCTTCGATCATTATAAAATTCATCATCAAAAAGGCTACCGTTAGGCCTACACAACCATACATAAATGATGCTATTGCTAAACGTGTTGGCTCAAGCCCCATTGCTTTATCTAGTCCATGGACAGGAAAAGGTGTGTAAACTTCGTCAATGTGATGTTTTGCAGCTTTCACTTTTTTGACTGCATTCATTAACACATCATCGTCGTTATAAATAGCGTGAATTACTTTTGAAGCTTCCATATGCTACTTTATTTTATTAAATTTTTAGCTTGTCCTGACCAATCATCACGTTCTGCCCTTCCTGGGAAAGAACCTGTAATTGAATCTAACAAGTCATATTCATTTTTTGTCATCTTACTAACCTGTAAGAAAGAATAAATACCAATACTATTAAGTACTTGTTCCATTTTTGGTCCAATACCACTAACTTTTTTCAAGTTATCTGGTGTTTGTGTATTTGGATCAAAAGTCCCTATAGTTCCTAAAAGGTTATTTATACTTTCTGAAGCCTCTGCTTTTGGCGATTCTTCAGCTTTAGTTTTTTCTATTGCTTTCGTTTTAACTTTATCATAAACAGAAGTTCTTTTATCAGATCCAGTTCCTACTAAACTATCACCTCTTTCTCTAATGTTTTTATAATATTCTCCTGAAGATTTTAAAATTGTTTTCACTTCTGCTTGCGCTATTACAGGAAAGGTTCTTGAGTATAATAAGAATAGTACAAAGAAGAAACCTATTGTTCCTATAAAAATACCGATATCTACAAATGTTGGTGAAAACATTGTCCAAGATGATGGTAAATAATCTCTGTGCAATGATGTTACAATAATTACGAAACGCTCAAACCACATTCCAATATTTACTACAATCGAGATAGCAAAAGAGAACATAATACTAGTTCTTAATTTCTTGAACCACATAAATTGTGGTGAGAATACATTACATGACATCATTGCCCAATATGCCCAAGCATATGGTCCTGTTGCTCTGTTTAAAAACGCATATTGTTCATACTCTACTCCAGAATACCATGCTACAAATAACTCAGTTATATAAGCCACACCAACAATAGAACCTGTAATCATGATTACAATGTTCATTAATTCAATATGTTGTACTGTAATATAGTCTTCAAGATTACACACTTTTCTCATAATAATAAGAAGCGTATTTACCATTGCAAATCCTGAGAATACTGCTCCAGCTACGAAATAAGGAGGGAAAATTGTGGTGTGCCATCCTGGTATTACTGACGTTGCGAAGTCAAACGATACAATTGTGTGTACAGAAAGTACAAGTGGTGTTGCTAAACCTGCAAGTACTAAAGACACTTCTTCAAAACGTTGCCAGTCTTTTGCTCGACCAGTCCAACCGAAACTTAATAAACTGTATATTTTCTTTTGAAATGGTTTAACTGCTCTATCTCTGATCATTGCAAAATCGGGTAATAAACCTGTCCACCAGAATACTAATGAAACTGATAAATAAGTAGAAATTGCAAATACATCCCAAAGTAAAGGAGAGTTAAAGTTTACCCATAACGATCCAAATTGATTTGGAATAGGTAATACCCAATATGCTAACCATGGACGACCCATGTGAATAATTGGGAACAAACCTGCTTGAACAACCGAGAAGATTGTCATTGCTTCTGCAGAACGGTTAATTGCCATTCTCCATTTTTGACGGAATAATAATAGTACTGCAGAAATTAATGTTCCTGCGTGACCAATACCA
>JALZUT010000109.1 GCA_023300575.1 Olleya sp. | reverse complement strand
CACGTTGTACTTTTATATTATTCTTCATCGCTACTGGATTTAAATTTTAAAAAGTTAAAACGAATAATAAAGAATACTAGAGATGTAAACATGTTGAATACTAGTACAGTAAGAAATGTCAAATCATAATAAATATAATAGCTGTTAAAAGAATGACATAATTTACTATTATAGCCCAAACAAAAGAGTCTGTTCCTAATTTAGAAGTAAATTAGTCTTCAATTTTTTCTTTTGATAATGCTGTAAATAAACCTCTAAGTATTATTGCTATTATTTTACTTTCTATACAAGCTTCTGTAATTTTAATAAATGTCCAAGAATCGCTTCCAAAGTAGGTCTCGTTGAATAATGAAATTAAATTTGTTGCCTTCAAAGTAATCGTAGTCAAGTCCGTTAAAAAGCATAACAAATCCTAGAATTATTATGAAATAAGTTGGCTATAATTATTGTCATAAAACAAATCTGTAAAGTTAAATTTACAGATTTGTTTATTAAAGAAAGTAGCTGAGCTTGTCGAAGCTAGCTATTTCTATTTTTGTTGATTTCGTCTTGTAATTGACGTCTTACTTTTTGCTCACGTTCTAAAGCTGTACGTCTGTGATCTTCAAATTCTTCTTCTGTTTCTTCAAGTTTTAATTTAGCTGCTCTTGTTATTGAATTGCTATTTTTAAATTTAAAAATAAAGAATAATAAAAAGGCTAATAAGCCAGCAATAATAGACCACATTAAGGCATTGTAACCCACTTTACTCATTTGCATACCAAACAAAGACATGCTGTCTTTTTCTTGGTTTGTAGTGTCTAAATTTGTTTTTGTATTAGATAAACTACTTTTAAGTTGTTCTATTTCGGTGTTTTGAGCAACTACTTTATTTTGTGTGTTTAGTAAGTCTTTTTTTATTGCTTTTAAGGAGTCTAAAGTATTAGATTTTATTTTTGTAACCCATTCGTTTCTTATTACTTCATAAGATCGTCCTCTCTCATCTCTCCAGTTAGTAGATTTTTTTGTTAGGTATTCAAATTGACTTTGTAACGTACCAGAATCTAATGATAGTTTGTCATCTTCATTAACAGCTTGTGTCTGTGTTTGTGTCTGTGCTGAAGTCGAAAACGCTATAAAAACAAATAAAATAGCAGTTATTAAATAGTTTGATTTTGACATTTAAGTTGGGTTTGTAATATTTTGCAACACGAAAATATAAAAAAAGGATTAGTATTAGGTTTAATTATAATAAAATGCCTCACAAATGTGAGGCTTTTTATATACGAGTAAATTTAATGTTTTAGATGTTAATCGTGCTTAATTCTTGTGTGTTTTCTATATTAGTAGGGTCTAAACTGTATTGATATAAACCATTTTCTCCTACCAAAATCAATAAGTTATCTTGTATAATGACATCAAAAGCACCTCTATTTATATTATGGACTAATACACTGTTTTCTGGATCTGCAATATTAAATATCTTTACTTCATCATCACAAACAATTAGATAATCACCATACAAGCCTAAGCCTATTGGTCTAGTTAAATTTCTGGTAGAGATTAGTATAGGATTTTCTAAATCTGCTACATCATATATCTGTAATTGATTTAAAATATTACCACAGCCTATATCAGAATGTAAGGTTACAAAAGCATGAGTTAAATTAGAAACTACAGGGTCGCAAGCAGTAAAGTGTTGAGCTTCTGATAAGAATTGTGGTGTTTCCGGATTATCTACACTATAAATAAACATTCCGTTTTGTGAACCAATAAATAAAAACTCTTTGTAGTTAAAAAGGGTTTCAATATTAAAACCTATTGGTACTTCATTGACTTGAACAGGCTGTTCGTTATTACTAATATTAAATACATTTAAATCCTGATTATCTACTGTGTACAGGTAATCGTTAAAAATGGCAAACCTAGCTAAAGAGCCACCTTGACCAGTGCTATTATCAAAACTACTTGACTCTGAAGAACTAGAGTCTGAAGAACATCCAATTAGTATTAATACAATTGGTAGTATTAAAAAACTATATTTTTTCATGATATTATTGTATTAGAATCCAGTCTATAATGACTTCGTTACTTAGTGTATTGTGATAGCTAAAACCATCTGGTGCCTTAAGCTCTGGAAAAGTATTAATGACACGCTTTGTAATTTCTATTGAAGCATTTGAAAAGTCTGGTTTTAGAGCAATTAAATCGGTAGCATTATTAATATACAACATGTTATTTTTAATACTTAAATCTGAAGATCCTAGTACTTTAATAAAAGATAAATTAATAGGGTTTGAAGGATCACTGTTATCAAAAACATGAAATCCTTTATTAGGTTGATTTATAAACAATAAATTACCTTTTACATAAATCTTACCTGTTTCTTCAATTGGTTTGGCCTCTTCAAGAGTTGTAGAGTTTTCAAATTCTGTTCTTAGCATTGTTACTGCTTCGTATTGGTTTGTTGGAACAAATGGTTCTGAAATATCATCATCATTAGCTGTGTACCAACAAGAACTTGCAAAGAGCAGGATAAAAATAGACAGGTAGTTGATTCGTTTTTTCATAAAGAAAAGTATTTATTTATAGATGCAAAAACGCTCTAAAGGTTGCGTACAAAAAAGGACGTTTTTTTAAAACGCCCTTTTTTAACCTTAATTATATTTTTATTAATAGTAAGTATAACGTCTTACTTTAGCAATGTATTTAGCTAATCTAATGACTTGATGGCTATAACCATACTCATTATCATACCATATATAAAGAATAGCATTTTTACCATCTTTACGTACTATAGTTGCTTTACTGTCGTAGATTGAAGGTGCAGAACTACCAATAATATCTGTAGATACTAATTCATCACTCATTTCGTATTTAATTTGTTCTACTAAGTCGCCTTCTAATGCATACTTTTTAAGTGTTGCATTAATACTGTCTATACTTGCTTTAGAACTTAATTCTAAGTTTAATATAGCTAAAGAACCGTTTGGTACAGGTACGCGTATTGCGTTAGAGGTTAGTTTACCTTCAAAACTTGGTAAGGCTTTAGATACAGCTTTACCAGCTCCAGTTTCGGTAATTACCATATTTAAAGCAGCTGCACGACCACGTCTGTATTTACTATGAAAATTATCAACTAAGTTTTGATCGTTTGTATAGGCGTGAATGGTTTCTAAATGTCCAGATGTTACGCCATATGTGTCTTCCATTGCTTTTAAAACAGGTGTAATAGCATTTGTAGTACAAGAAGCAGCAGAGAAAATATCTAATTTATCTGGATTGTTTTCTAAATGATTAACACCATAAACAATATTAGGAATCCCTTTTCCAGGAGCAGTTAATAATACTTTACTTGCACCTTTAGATGCTTTTAAACGTTCTAAAGCTACTTTATCTCTAAAGACACCTGTGTTGTCTATTATTAACGCATTATTAATTCCGTATTTAGTGTAATCTATATCTTCTGGTTGATTAGCGCTAATTATTTTAACGGTTGTTCCGTTTATGATTAAAGCTTCTTTTTTTAAGTCTGCAGTTACAGTTCCAGAAAATTCACCATGTACAGAATCGTTACGCAGTAAAGCAGCACGCTTTTCTAAAACAGTTGCATCTAATTTACCACGCGTTACAATAGCGCGTAAACGTAACTGACTACCTTTACCGGTACGAGTCATTAACTCTCTAGCAACTAAACGTCCAATACGACCAAAACCATAAAGTACAACATCTTTAGGTGTAATGTCTTCTGTACTACTAGCGTCTTTTAGCTTATTAGCTACAAAAGCCATAGCATTGCTGTACTTTTTTTCTTCTAGATGATACTCGTAAGTTAGTTTACCAATATCAAGTTTAGCAGGAGGTACGTCTAAAGTCTTAATAGCTTGTGCGATTTCTACTGAATCAAAAATTGATATTGGTTTTTGTACAAATTCGCCAGCATATTCGTGTAGATTTAAAATTTCTGATACATTTCTATCAATTAATGGATTTCTAAAAATCACCAATTCAATTGACTTATCATACCATAAATCACTAACAATTTTAATGAATTCTACAGTTGCTCTGCGTCGGTCGGCTTGAAATGCTAATTCGTTTTCGTAAGTTTCGTTAATAGACATTTTGTTTAGTGTTGTTAATTAGAGTTGCAAAATATCCGCAAAAGTATAGATTTCAAACGTTTTCGTAAAGGAAAATTGATAAAAAAATAAAAGCACTTAATTTTTAAAATTAAGTGCTTTTATTACTGATTTCAGTTTTATACTATCTACCAAACGAATGACGTTCTGTTTGTCCACTAGAATTAACAACAATTAATCTAATAGATTCTTTTCTATCTAAATTTTTCACAATATCTTTTAATTCTTCAATAGAATTAATTTCAATGTCATTAATTGTTTTTAAAATATTACCAGCTACAATACCATTTGCTCTCCAGTATTTTGAGTAATAATCATCTTCTGTCATTGTCTGGATTTTTAAACCATTTTTAATATCAAATTTTCTTAATTCTTTTGGTTTTGCATTTTTTAATTCACCTATAAGAGAAAAAGAAAAGGTGGCATTTTTTATTAAAGTTACTTGAATTTCTTTTTCAACTCCATTTCTTAATACGCTAACATTGACTATATCATTAGGACGTTTAGAATCTAAAAACCCTCTTAAATCACTAAATTTTTTAATTTTGATGTCATCAACTTTCTTAATAATATCACCACTTTTTATTCCAGCAAGTGCTGCACCACTATCTTCTTCTACATCATCAACGTAAAACCCTTCGGTTTCTGCAACACCCAGTTTTTCAGCATAATTGCTATTTAGGGAGTTGCCAATTACACCCAGAATACCATTCTGTACATTACCAAACTCCATAATATCTTGGATTACTTTTTTAGCAATATTACTTGGTACAGCAAAAGAATACCCAATATAAGATCCTGTTTGAGAAGTGATTGCGGTATTGATACCAATTAATTCTCCAGCAGTATTGACTAATGCGCCACCAGAATTTCCTGGGTTTACAGCTGCATCTGTCTGTATAAAAGATTGTAAACTACTACCACTTAGATCTCTAGATTTAGCACTAATGATACCAGCGGTAACCGTTGATGTTAAATTAAATGGATTACCGACTGCTAAAACCCACTCGCCAATTTTAGCAGTATCACTATCTCCAAAAGTGGTGTAAGGTAAATCACCTTCAGCTTCAACTTTAAGTAACGCAATATCTGTTTTTGGATCTGTACCAACAATTATTGCTTTTAAAGTACGATTATCGTTAAGCGTAACAGTAAGTTCATCAGAGTTTTCAATAACATGGTTATTGGTAATAATATGGCCATCAGGAGAAATTATAACACCACTACCAGTACCTAATTGTTTACTTTGTGGTGCACGACCATAAAACAAGTCTTGTATGGTAACAGATGTGTTATTTATAGTTGTATTTTTAACATGTACCACAGTATTTAATGTTTTATCTGCAGCAGTAGTAAAGTCAATATTTTCTGCAGCAGCTAAAGCAGTATTAGTTGTTTTGTAATTTGTAGGTATAAAAACAGGATTTTTCTGAGTTGTTTCTATTGTAATTTGTTGTGCTTCTTTTTCAAGAAAGGTTATGTAAGTTCCAAGGGTAAATGCACCTCCCAATACCGAAACTAAAACCAAGGTTAACATCTTCTTCATAATAATTTAAGTTTAGATTTATTCATATAACGATTAAAATTAATTAAATATTGGATGGCAATTTCAACTTTAACGACGATTTAACAACTGAAAAACTTATATTTGTTTTTCAATTTTCATCCCAAAATGACAATGACTTTTTACAAATATCAAGGTACCGGAAATGACTTTGTTATCATTGATAACAGACAGGATACCTTTAACAAAAATAATACCAAATTGATTGCTTTTTTATGTAATCGTAAATTTGGTATTGGTGCAGATGGCCTAATATTGCTAGAAAACCATGCAGAAGCAGATTTTAAAATGGTTTATTTTAATGCTGATGGTAACGAAAGTTCTATGTGTGGTAATGGAGGACGATGTATTGTCGCTTTCGCGAAATTTTTGAAACTTATACAACACAACACTACTTTTGAAGCGATAGACGGTTTACATCACGCAACTATCGATAATAGGACTGTACATCTACAAATGAAAGATGTAAACACTATAGAAACCTATGCAAATCATCAATTTTTAGATACAGGATCACCACATCATGTTCAGTTTGTAGAAAACTTGTCAGATTTTAATGTAAAAGTAGAAGGTGAAAAAATTCGTTACGGACAACCTTATAATGAAGCAGGAAGCAATGTTAATTTTGTTGAACAGATAACTAAAAATACGTTTGCAGTTAGAACTTATGAAAGAGGTGTAGAGGACGAAACCTTATCATGTGGGACAGGTGTAACAGCTGTAGCATTAGCGTTGCATAAAACAGGTTTAATAAAAGACAATAAAGTAATATTAAATGTAGAAGGAGGTGTACTTCAAGTGTCTTTTAATATAGAAAACAATACCTATAATAATGTTATGTTAATTGGTCCAACAACTCAAGTATTTAAAGGCGAAATAGAATGCTAACACTAAAAGGGAAACAAATTTATTTACGCGCTTTAGAAGCAGATGATTTAGCATTTATCCACCAGATTGAAAATGACGAATCTATTTGGGAAATTAGTAATACCATTACACCATATTCTAAATATTTAATCAAACAATATTTAGATAACGCACACAAAGATGTTTTTGAAGTCAAACAACTACGATTAATGATTTGTAATACTAAGGAAGATAAAACGTTAGGAATGATAGATGTTTTTGATTTCGATTTTAAAAACCGTCGTGCAGGTATTGGTGTATTAGTTAAGGAGATTGAAAATCGCCAAAAAGGATATGCTAAAGAAGCATTACAATTGTTAACAAATTACTGTTTTACACATTTAGATTTGCATCAATTATATTGTAATATTTCTGAAGACAATACAGCTAGTATTTCATTATTTAAAAATCAAGGATTTAAAGAAATAGGTCTTAAAAAAGACTGGAATTTTCTAAAAGGACATTACAAAAACGAATATTTATTTCAACTTATAAATAACAATGTACATTAAAAAAATATTAATGACTATAGCCTTAATAGGGCTTGTAGTTGCGGCTTACTTTGCTAATTTTGTTTATGGTGCAATGTTTAAAGAAAATACTGCTTTTAATAATGATAAAGCGTATATCTACATTACTACAGGTGCAAAGTATGAAGAGGTGCGAGAACAATTAATTCCGTTACTTAAAGATATTAAAAGTTTTGACGCGTTAGCAGCAAGAAAAAAATACATTACTAATATTAGACCAGGTCGTTTTGCTATTGAAAAAGACATGAGTAATAATAATATTATTAATTCAATTAGAAGTAAAAATACACCAATAAAACTTAGTTTTAATAACCAAGAACGTATCCAAAATTTAGCAGGTCGTATTGCACAACAAATAGAACCAGATAGCTTAACATTATTAAAAGCGATGACTGATAACGTGTTTTTAGATAAAAACAAGTTTACAGAAGCTACTGTTTTAGGCATGTACGTACCAAATAGCTATGAGTTTTTCTGGAATACGTCTGCAGAAGATTTTAGAGCGCGTATGCTTAAAGAATATTTCAGGTTTTGGAATAACGACAGACAAGCAAAACGGAAGGCTTTAAATTTATCCGTAAATGAAGTCATAACTTTAGCGTCTATTGTGCAAAAAGAAACTGCAAAAGTAGATGAACGACCTCGTGTTGCAGGCGTATATTTAAACAGAATAAGAAAAAGAATGCCTTTACAAGCAGATCCAACAGTTATTTATGCTAAAAAACTAAAAGAAAACGATTTTGATCAAATTATTAAACGTGTTTTATATAAAGACTTAGAAATTAACTCGCTTTATAATACATACAAGAATCCAGGTATACCTCCAGGACCAATCACAATGCCTGACGTCTCTGCAATAGATGCGGTTTTAACTGCTGAAAAGCATAGTTATTACTATTTTGTTGCTAATGTTAAAAATTTTGGATATCATAAATTTGCCAAAACGTTAAGTCAACACAATGCTAATAAAAATGAATATGTGCGTTGGATTAACAGTCAAGGTGTAAATAGATAAACTTGTTAAAAGTACTTTCTTCTTTATTTTTAATTTTGTTTTCGATTACTGCTATTGCACAAATCGAAAGCGCCTCCTATTTTACACCAAGTCATACACTAAATATTAAGCGTAGAAATGTTGTTGTTATTACCGAAAGTAGCTTAACTAGTTTATCTTTAATAAGTTTAAATACATTGTGGTATGCCGATTTTGAACGTTCTAAATTTAAAACGACTAATGATAATGCAGAGTGGTTTCAAATGGATAAGCTTGGTCATGCTTTTACCGCTTATCAATTGGGTCGATTTGGAGCGCAAGCTTTAAATTGGAGTGGTGTAAGTAAGAAAAATCAACTCATTTATGGTGCAACTTTAGGATTTACGTTTTTAACAGCTGTTGAAGTTTTAGATGGCTTTTCTGAAGAATGGGGCTTTTCTTGGGGAGATTTTACAGCCAATGCAGCAGGAGCAGGTTTATATATTGGACAAGAGTTGCTTTGGGAATCGCAACGTGTGGTTTTAAAATATTCTTTTAACCAATCTAGATTTGCATCTCAAAATCCAAATAAATTAGGTGATGGTTTTCTAGAAGAAATTTTAAAAGATTATAATGGACAAACCTACTGGTTAAGTGCTAATTTAAATTCTTTTTATAAAGACAGTAAACTACCAGAATGGTTAAATGTAGCTTTTGGATATGGAGTAGATGGTTTGCTATATGGAAGTAACGCGCTTCAAGCTGTTAACTTTTCAAATCAAAAAAGGAGTAAACAGTTTTATTTAAGTTTAGATGCAGATTTAACTAAGATCAAGACTAAATCTGCTTTTTTAAAACAATTTTTCAATATAATAAACGTAATTAAGGTGCCTTTTCCTACACTAGAAATTAACGGAAACGGTAAGCTGGTTGGGCACTTAATATATTTTTAATGTAAGTTAATGTATTGACATTCAATTTACAAGGATTTGTTGTATATTTGCACGTCTAAATTTTAGCCTAGATATAAAGATTTTAAGGCTATAAAATCTAAACAAATGAAAAAAAATATTGAAAAGTTATTATCGCTAGTACTTACAATATCAATTTTAGTTGCAGTTGTAATCACTATTCAACAAGATTCTCAAAACTTAGAAGAACAAGTTTTAGTTAAAAACTGTGTTGAACCATTAGAAGTTTTTTCTCTTCATTTAGGAAAATCCTTTATAGGATTTAAAGAGGCTTTAGGCTTCAAAGAATCACAAAACGATTATTTTAGAGTTAACAAATTTGGTTATTTAGGTAAATACCAATTTGGACGCAGTACATTAAACGTTATTGGTATCTACAATACTAAATTATTTTTAAATACACCAGAGCTTCAAGAAAAAGCATTTGTTGCTAATGCACAACGTAATAAATGGGTGTTGCGTCGGGATATAAAACGTTTTGATGGTAAATATATTAACGGAAATAAAGTCACGGAGTCTGGTATTTTAGCTGCAGCTCATTTAGCAGGTCCAGGAAGCGTAAAAAAATATTTAAGAAGTTATGGCGAAAACAATTTTGCTGACGCTAATGGTGCAACTATTAAGTATTATATGAATAAGTTTTCTGGTTATGATACGTCTTTAATTAAACCTTTAAAAAAGGTTAGAGTACCTCACGATAGAGTATAAGACTCTAATATTTATGAATTACAAATAGTGTTGGTCTTTTATGAAGGTTGACACTGTTTTTTTTCCATTGATTTACAGTTCTCGTTTTTATAAATTCTGTTGATAAAGTAATGTCGCAAGCCACACAAATCTCTGTGTTATCATTTAGTATAGCACATAAATCTTCTAGTAGTTTATTATTTCTATAAGGTGTTTCTATAAAAGATTGCGTTTGATTGTGTTCAAAACTTAAACGTTCTAAGCGTTTTAGTTCTGTTTTTCTTTCACTTTTATCAATTGGTAAATACCCATTAAAAGCAAAGCTTTGACCATTAAATCCAGAAGCCATCATGGCTAATAGGATAGAAGATGGTCCAACTAAAGGTACAACTTGTATGTTATGTTTATGTGCTAAACTTACTACATCTGCACCAGGATCTGCAATACCAGGACATCCAGCATCAGATAATAAACCTAAGTCTTGTCCATCTATGCAAGGCTTTAAAAAATCTGGTAATGCTGTAGGTTCTGTAAACTTATTTAATTCAAAGAGTGTTAAACTTGATTGTTGTTTTTCTGGCGTAATACTTTTAATAAATTTTCTTGCAGATTTAGAGTTTTCTACAACAAACGTATCTAATCGGTCTATTATCTGTTTCACTTGTATTGGTAAAACATTAAAAGGGTTTGAATCTCCTAAAGTACATGGAATTAGATAAAGCTTTCCTGAATTTTTACTCATTAATTAATAATTAATTTTTTTACAATACTATTCTCTATTTTATCTGTTAATTTAACTAGATAAAACCCTTTTGGTAACTATGTTACATCTATACTAAATGTGCTAGTTAGATTAGGAGTACTCGTTTTATTTTTTTTTTCCTTGTACGTCATACAAATCTATAGTCTTGATATTTTGATTTTAGTATTAAAATCAAAATTAACCAATTTTATTACAGGGTTAGGATGCATTTTAAATGATTTACCGTTAAAAGTCTCTATACTTAAATTAGGATAGATATTTTATACACAGCATTTACGCCTACAATATAAAGCTATCCATTATTAACTTCTCTAAAACTAGTCCATGAGAAAGTAATATTTGGTACTTGCCAAGACATTGTCCAGGTACCTGAATTATCTTTTAGTATGCCTATTTCATTTGAGTAAAAATCAGCAAAAAAATATTTACCAACAAAATTAGTGTAAGTTGTACCTCTATAAACATAACTACCAGTTATAGCAAGTCTAAATTCGTTTGGACTGTTTCCGTAAACATATTCACTAACAGGTGTTTTTGTCGCTGACATTTGAGTACAAGACTGTTCATTATTAAAATCGTGTAAGCCTTCATAACATCTCCATCTATAATTATCACCTGTTGTTCCTAGGCTTACAGATTTATTTCTTTCTTCAAAACCACTCTGACCAACATCTGCGATCTATAAATCCCCATTACTACTATCAAAAGATAGTTTCCATTGGTTTCTTAAGCCTATTGCAAATATCTCGGCTAATCACCCCAAGAAATGTAAGGATTATCACTAGGATTACTATAAGTAGCACCACTAACATCTATGCTTAGTATTTTACCCAATAAAGTGTTGGTGTTTTGGGCTCTATTTCCTGGATCATCACCATTACCAGAAGCTATATACAAATAGTCATCTGCTCCAAAAGCTAATTTTCTGGCAATATAGTTGTTAAAAGGTTGGCTAATGGTTAGTAAAATAGTTCCGTTTGTATTGGCTATATTGGGGTTATTGTTAACAGTATATCTAGCCACTACTGTATCACCAACATTATTTGTGTAATTAACATAAAAGCGTTCACTTGTTGTGTAATCTGGTGCAAAAGCTAAACCTAAATGACCTCTTTATCCACCAGAATCAAGAATAGTGTTAATGTTTAGAAAAGGTGTATTATTAACAGTGCCATTTGCATTTAAAATTTTAATAACACCATTCTGTTCTACTACAAAAGTCTATCGTCTCCTGCATGAACAAGCTCGATTTAATCGTTTAAATTACTAACAAATACTGTAAGTTCTGTAGTTTGAGAATATCCAAAAAAAGTAAATTGAGTAAAAAATATTAGACCGTAAAAAGGTTTCATAATGTGTCTTTTAGTAAAGTTAATGAAAAGGTTAAATTCTAAATACGATTAATAAGCTTCATTTAGTTCTTTTGCAATAATAGAATACCCATCCTCTAATAATTTATATACGGTTTCAAAGCCATTATCTCCGACATAACAAGGGTTTGAAACTTCTACGTTTTTACCAGGAAAAGAGGTGTTTAATATCAGTTTTATTTTTGTTTTTTCGGATTAGGTAACAGCTATAGCAATACTATTATTATAATTGGCCATAACATAGATCTAATCAAAATCTTTAAAATCGTCTTTAATAAATTGTCTAGGTTGTTGCTTTTTTATGTCAATTACGTTTTGTTTAGTAATAATAATTTAGCATGTATCTGTTTTATTATCAGTAAGATAGCTTCTAATTCCTGCAGAGTCTACAGTAAATTTATTAGGATCTATTTTTGATTTTAAAATGCCTTCTGCTAAAGGAGGACGACAAATATTGTCCTAAACAAACCATTAAAATTTTAGTCATATCTTTTTTCCGAGACATCGGAAATGTATTAATCTAAACCGAAAGTTTCTTGGTTAAATCTTCAACGTATTTTTTAAACTGTTTATCTGTAGAGGATAAGTTGTCTACAGTTTTACACGCATGTAAAACTGTTGCGTGATCACGTTTACCAATTTGAGAACCAATACTTGCTAAAGACGCTTTTGTTAGTTTTTTTGCAAAAAACATAGCCAATTGTCTAGCTTGTACAATATGACGCTTTCTAGTTTTAGATTGAAGCGTATCCACATCCATTTGGAAATAATCCGATACAATTTTTTGAATGTAATCTATAGATACTTCGCGTTTTGTATTTTTTACAAATTTTTCTACGACTTGCTTCGCTAATTCTATATTTATTTCCTTCTTATTGAAAGAAGATTGTGCAATTAAAGAAATGATTGCGCCTTCTAATTCTCTAATATTAGATTTAATATTTTTTGCAACGTATTCAATAATATCATCAGGCATTTCTACACCATCACGATATAATTTATTCTTTAAAATAGAAACACGCGTTTCAAAATCTGGTGTTTGTAATTCTGCCGAAAGGCCCCATTTAAAACGTGATAATAAACGCTGTTCAATATCTTGCATGTCTACAGGAGCTTTGTCACTTGTTAAAATAACTTGCTTACCGTTTTGATGTAAGTGATTAAAAATATGGAAAAACACATCTTGAGTTCCAGATTTACCAGATAAGAATTGTACGTCGTCAATAACCAAAACATCAATTAATTGATAGAAGTGGATAAAGTCGTTTCTATTATTCTTTTTAACCGAATCTATATATTGTTGCGTAAATTTTTCAGCAGAAATATATAAAACTGTTTTTTCTGGATACTTATCTTTTATATCGACACCAATAGCATGTGCTAAGTGTGTTTTACCTAATCCAACACCACCAAATATTAATAGTGGATTAAAAGAAGTACCACCTGGTTTTGCTGATACAGCTAAACCTGCACTACGTGCTAGACGGTTAGAATCACCTTCTAAAAAGTTGTCAAAATTATAGTTTGGATTAAGTTGAGATTCAATTTTTACGTTTCTAATTCCGGGGATTACAAACGGATTTCTAAGCTCTGGGTTTTTATTATTAAGAGGTACATCTATATCTTGAGATTTTAATGACCCTCTATTAGAACTTGGGATTTTTTCTGTAAATGGTTGCTTGTTGCCATACGTGTTCTCCATTTTAATAATGTAAACCAGTTTTGCAGTTTCGCCTAACTCTTTAGTCAATGATACTTTTAATAGTTTGACATAATGCTCTTCAAGCCACTCGTAGAAAAATTTACTTGGTACCTGTATACTTAATGCATTATCAGTAAGTTTAACTGCTATTATAGGTTCAAACCATGTTTTATAAGCTTGTGGCTGAATGTTATCCTTTATAAAAAGAAGACAATTGTTCCATACCGTTTGCGCAGTTATACTCATGTTGATTATTAAAGGTATTTAAGTTAGTTGTTTTGTCTCAGTAATTAGAAAAAGAGACTTTGTTGTTAGCTTGACAAATATGTGAACAAAAAACGTAAAAAAAAAATGATTTACTATTGAATATTTAGTTTTTTTTTCGCATGTTGCTAGTTTTTTCTGAACTACAAAAAATAAATCATAAAATGGCTATAATAAAAGATGAAATTGATATTAGGGTAAGATATGCAGAAACAGATCAGATGGGAGTGGTTCATCACGGTAATTATGCATTATATCTAGAGATGGCTAGAATCGAGTGGTTACGTAAATTAGGCATTTCCTATAAAAAAATGGAGGAAGATGGTGTTGGTCTTCCAGTAGTTTCTTTGGCTATAAATTTCAAAAAATCAGCTCTTTATGATGATGTTATTAAAGTAAAAACGCAACTCAAAAAAAGGCCTACTGCTTTGGTCGAGTTTGAATATGAAATATTGAATGATTTGTCACAAATTCTGTGTACCGCAAATGTAGTCTTAGCATTTGTAGATTTTAATACAAAAAGACCAACTAGACCACCAAAATATTTTTTAGATGCATTAGATAATTAGTCTTCAATCTTCTTAATCTTAACTTTGTATATAGATTCAAAAATAGAGTAAATATTATCTGCCTCTTTTTTTCTTACCGAAATTGTGATTTGACAATCTAGTTCTAATTTTTGATTGGTAATGTTTAAGTTTTTTTCTTTTATAACACGCATGACTTTATTCATTAAATCATATTCACAAGTAATAATATAGTCAATATTAATGGTGCGCTCTTCAATTATAGACGCTTGTAATGCTAATTGTGCTCCTGTACGATATGCGTTTATTAAACCACCTACGCCTAATTTTACACCTCCAAAATAGCGCACCACAACTATTAATATGTTGGTAACTTCAAAAGATTGTATTTGTCCGTAAATTGGCATTCCAGCACTATTACTTGGCTCGCCATCATCGTTAGCTCTATATTTAATAGTTTCTGTACCAATTTGATAGGCATAACACCAATGTCTGGCTTGATGGTGTTGTTTTTTTAAAAGTTTTAAATACGTTTTTACTTCATCTTCGCTAGTTACAGGATACGCATAGCCAAAAAACTTAGAGTTTTTATCTTTAAATAAAACGTCTTCAGAGGGTTTTGTAATGGTTTTATAACCGTCGCTTTCCATAGTTTAAGATAAAATAACTAATAATATAGAGATTACAGCAATGCCAATACCTATCCAGTTTTTTACAAGTAAACGTTCCTTGAAAAGTAATAACCCAATTAAAGTAGACAGCATTACTATTCCAACATTGTTGACTGTAAAAATGGTCGAACTCTCAAAATCATCTAAACTTAATGGTCTTAATGCTTTTAATAACGTGTAAATAGAGTAGTAGTTTACTATCCCTAAAATGATGCCAGCAGGAATACTTTTTATATTAAAATGAAATGTGCCTTGTATAGCTTTAACGGAAATTATGCAGACTCCGATTAAGCCAGCTATTAAAAAAATAGTTGCAGAAAATAAAGGAATACCATTATCTGGTACATACGTGGTTTCTAAATATTTGATAGTCGTGTCAATAACACCAGAACCTAAAAATAATAATATAGGAAGCCATAAGTTTTTGATAGAAAAGGTTTCAGATTTTGCTTTAACTGAAGCTAAATAGACGGCAACCAACGCTAGAACAATACCTAATCCTTTTTGCCAACCTAGACTTTCGTTATAGATATATAATCCAAAAATAACAGGAATAACAACACTCATTTTACTTGCTACAGACGCTACAGATAGTCCATTGCGTTGAGCAGTTAAAGCCATGATATTAAAAAATGAAATAAATAATATGCCTAAAAAAATGGCGCCATAAAACCATTTAGAATTTATAACATCTCCAGCAACAACAGTAGTGTCATAACTTAAAATACCACAAGTAAAGGCAGTAAAATAATTGACAATTATAGCTTGAAGCGTATTAATTTTATGCTTTCCTATTATTTTGAAAATCATAAAAATTAATGATGACGCGCAAATGCTAAGTGCTAAATACATTAAAACAAGTCTTTTTTAATAGTAAATAAATCAATAACATCTTCTGTTAAAGGTTTATTATTCCAAACATGCATACCTAGTTTTGATGCAGCTTCTGTGTTTTCTGTAGTGTCATCAATAAACAGACATTGTTTTGCTTCTAACTTGTTTTCATTTAAAACAAACTGAAAAATATCTGCATTTGGTTTACGTAACATTATCTCATGCGACAAATAGAACTTGTCAAAACAGGCTTTAAAATCCTCATAAAAATTAACACACTCTTTAATGTGATTGATATGAAGCTCATTAGTATTGCTCAATAAAATAAGTTGGTATTTTTTGTCTTTTGCTAATTGCTGTATAAATTCTAACCTTTTTTTAGGGAAGTGTTTAATTATAGAATTCCAGGTGTATACTAAGTCTAACTCTGATATTTCAGGAAAATTCATCCTATAAAAATCAATAAATTCTTCTGTGCTAATCAAACCTTGTTCATACAACGTATTATATGCAACAAGTTCTTCAGGAAGTGATTCTATCTTAAATAGTTCAAGCGCATTTTGTATTGCGCCTTCTTTGTCTAAATTTATAAATACATCTCCAAAATCAAAGATTAGAGTTTTTATCATAGTTTGTAATTTTTTGTCATTACTAGTAAAGTAGTAATCTACTTTAATAATAGGACTATTCTGTATTTCTGCTTTCGCAGTAATGACAATACTTTTTAATTATTGTTAGTAAAAATGGTTAAAGTATCCTCTTTTATTTTTTTTTCTAAAATTAAACAACCTGTAAAAGTTGGTGCTATAACACCTTTATTAAAAGTGACAGATCCAGTAAATATGCGTGCCTCATCCCAAAGTCCTTCATCTATAAAAAGCTGCAATGTTTTTGCGCCACCTTCAATAATTATAGAATTGATGTTTGCTTCATGTAAAAGGTTACATAGGTCTTTAGCTGTGTGTTTTTTTAAAGAGATTGTTTTTGCTTCATTATTAAAAACGGTAAAACTAGCATCTAGTTTTTTATCTTTATCTAAAACCACTCTAATCGGGTTATCTCCAGTCCAATCTCTAACTGTTAAACTAGGGTTGTCTTGTAACACTGTGTTTGTGCCAACCAAAATGGCTTGTTCTTCTGCACGCCATTTATGAACTAACTGTCTAGAATATTGGTTGGTTATCCAAACCGGTTTTTGGTTGTCTTTACTTTTTGGCGCAATAAAACCATCACTAGTTTTTGCCCATTTTAATATAATATAAGACCGTTTTTTATTATGAAATGTAAAAAAACGTTTGTGGTGTGCTTTACAGTCTGTTTCTAAAACACCAACTGTAACATTGCAACCAGCTTCTTTAAGTTTTTTAATGCCTTTCCCTGCTACTTCTGGATTGTCGTCAACACAGCCAATAACGACGTTTGGTATTTGATGTTTTAAAATTAAATCGCTACAAGGAGGTGTTTTACCAAAGTGACTACAAGGCTCTAAAGTGACGTAAATAGTTGCGTTTTTTAAAAGTGATTTATCAACAACTGCATTTATAGCATTAACCTCTGCATGACTACTACCATAAGGACTTGTAAAACCCTCGCCAATAATTATGTTATCATACACAATAACACTACCAACCATAGGATTTGGTCGTGTCGTGCCTAATCCATTTTTAGCGATTTGTAAACAGCGTTTTATGTAATATTCGTGAGACAAGCTATAGTTTTATTTTAACGTCTTCTGTTCTGTCAATATGGTATTTATGAGAAAATCCAAGGATTTTATATTTGATATCTCCAACGTATTGGACTTTCATCTTTTTGTTAAATAAACTACCTAGTAGTCCGCTTAGATTTTTATTACTAAATAAACTATCAGTTGGTATACTTGCTTTTAAAGGCATTAAAAATTCTTTTTTTGCTGGTACTTTAAAATTTTTGGCAGTAACAGTAGTTAACTCATTACCATTAACAATTACTTTAATTCCGTCTGTTTGTAATTGTCCACCAATAGCATTAGGGTTCAAGAAAAAAGCATCAGCAGTAATGATTACAAATTTAGAAGTAGATTCTGTTACTTTAATGTTTTCTACTTTTAAAAATTCTGGTTTTTCGGTGACTTTGCAGCTAAAAAAAGTGAATACTATTGTTAATAAGATTAGTGTATTTTTCATCTTTAAATTTTTAGATTTAATGTATCTTCAACGCTGTAAAAATACTATTAAAAAGTGAGTAATACTATAATTGAAATAAGAGAAATCCAGCCACAAGATAATGCGCAAATGGAAGCTGTTATAAGGGCGGTTTTTATAGAATATGACTTGCCTTTAGTTGGTACTGCTTATGCAGATGTTGAAACACCAAAGATGTATGAGTCTTATTCTGAAAAAAAAGAAGTGTATTATGTCGTTACTATTGATGGTGTTGTAGAAGGGGGAGGCGGTTTAAAACCATTAAGTGGTTTGGAAAACGAGGTGTTTGAAATACAAAAAATGTATTTTTCTAATCGCTTACGCGGTAAAGGTTTTGGTAAAAAACTATTTAAAAAATGTCTTAAAAAAGGCAAGTCTTTAGGCTTTAATCGTGCATATTTAGAAACAATTCCTAAATTAAAGGAAGCAATCCATATTTATGAAAGTTACGGATTTACCCATTTAAAAGGACCTTTAGGTAATACGGGGCATTTTAATTGTGGTATTTGGATGGTTAAAGATTTATAAAACTAAAATGCTTTTAAAAGACTTAAAAAATATTTTTCACAAGCAATTAGATGCTATCTATGGTAAAGAAGAGGTGTCTAGTTTTTTCTTTTTATGTACCGCCCATTTTTTTGATATCTCGCGTTTGCAAATCGCGTTAGATACCGATTTGTCTATCACAAAAGAAGAGCAATCTCCTATTTTTAATGTATTAGAGGATTTAAAACAACAAAAACCAATACAGTATATCTTAGGCAAAACCGAGTTTTTCGGATTGCCTTTTAAGGTTAATAAACATACTTTAATACCACGTCCTGAAACAGAAGAGCTTGTTGATTGGGTAAAAAAATGTCATACTGAGCTTGTCGAAGAATCTCAGATAGCTATTTTAGATATTGGAACAGGATCAGGTTGTATTGCAATTAGTTTAGCTAAAGAAGTTATAAATGCTAAAGTTTACGCTTTAGACGTATCTAAAGACGCGCTTAAAATAGCAAAACAAAATGCAGAATTAAATAATGTAGATGTCGCGTTTGTTGAAGCAGATATATTAAATAGTAAAAGTGTCATGCTGAGTTTGTCAAAGCATTTATCTAATAATAAAAATTTTAAATTTGATACCATAGTATCCAATCCACCATACGTTAGAAACCTTGAAAAAGCCAAAATGCAAACTAATGTTTTAAAAAACGAACCACATTTAGCGTTATTTGTAGAAGATGATAATGCACTTGTTTTTTATAAAGCAATAACTGAGTTTGCTGTTACTAATTTGAAGCCTAAAGGTGAGTTGTATTTTGAAATTAATGAATATCTTGGACAAGAAATGATTCAGCTTTTAGAAGAAAAAGGATTTGTGGGAATTGAATTGAAGCAGGACATGTTTGGAAGAGATCGAATGGTGAAAGGGATGAAAAATTAATTAAATTTTCACTCCTGCACAGGAAGTAGTCTACTATGAAATATTGCGGTTATATATTATTGTTAGTCTGTTTTGCTTGTAAAAAGGAAAAAGCAGAAATAAAAACGTCAAAAGTTGACATTGAAAAAAATGTAGGAAAAAGTAAAGTCAAAGAAGTAGATTCAGAAAACACAAATAGTATTAAAGTTATAAAAGAAGATTCAATTAACCCTTGGACTATTAATGGTTCTCATGAAATAGATCTTTCTGAAGAGTTATCTGAGCAAGAAAGTGATTCATTATTAAATTTATTTTTTGAATATTTCGATGAATATAAAATTAAATATAAATCTAAAGATACTTTAGTTGACTATTTTTTTGTAAAAAACAATGTTCTTGATATTGAATTTAATTATCCTGTATTATCAAAAAAAATAATAGAAAATTCTTTAATATTTAGAAATGATAGTATAAAATTTGAATTAATAAAAGAAAAATTTAATGCTTCTAATTATAAAATATCTATTGATAGTAGTGGTTATATAGATTTAATAAATAATAGGATACCTTATGGTATAGGTGGTGATTTTCCTAAAGCAAATATTAAATCAATAGATTTTTATTTAAAAAATAGAAAAGTTAATGTTGAAAAAGTTGATTTTGATTATTTATTTGAACCAAATTTCAAATCTGCAAAATTATATTTAACCGATTTTAATCAATTGATTTTCACTTCTTGGAATAGTGATGGAGCTAATGGTTATTATTTGGTTTTATTCATTAATAAAGACGGGAAAACAACAAGAATTATAAGTATGCCTTAAATGAACGAAACTAAAAATAAAATACAATCTCTTAGAGAAGAATTACATCAACACAACCATAATTACTATGTGTTGGACAATTCAACAATCTCGGATTACGAGTTTGATATAAAACTAAAAGAATTACAAGCTTTAGAACAAGCTAATCCAGAGTTTTATGATGTTAATTCGCCAACTGTTAGAGTAGGAGGAGAAGTGACTAAAAACTTTAATACAGTTGCTCATGAGCATAGGATGTATAGTTTGGATAATTCATACTCTTTAGAGGATTTACAAGATTGGGAAACCCGAATTAAAAAACAAGTTGATGGAGAGGTGACTTATACTTGCGAGCTTAAGTATGATGGTGCTTCAATAAGTCTAACTTATCAAAACGGGAGGCTTCTAAGAGCAGTAACCAGAGGAGATGGCTTTCAAGGAGACGACGTAACTGCAAACATTAAAACTATAAAATCAGTGCCTTTACAGTTAAAAGGTGCGTATCCAGAACGGTTTGAAATTAGAGGCGAAATTGTGTTGCCTTTTATTGGTTTTAATAAAATGAATGAAGAGCGAATAGCTAATGGAGAAGAACCTTATAAAAACCCTCGTAATACAGCATCTGGAAGTTTAAAATTACAAGATAGTGCAGAAGTGGCAAAACGACCATTAGATTGTTTGCTATATGGTTTGGTTGGGCGTTATTTTGGTTTTAAAACGCAATTTGAAAGCTTAGAAAAAGCACGTCAAATGGGCTTTAAAGCTCCAAAAGAAGCAGCGTATTGTAAAACTATTGATGCTGTTTTTGCTTTTATCAACCATTGGGATAAAGCAAGACACGATTTACCTTATGAAACAGATGGAGTAGTGGTGAAGGTGAATAATTTGCAACAGCAAGAAGAGTTAGGTTTTACAGCAAAAGCACCACGTTGGGCTATGGCTTATAAATTTAAAGCCGAACAAGTTAGTACAGTTTTAAAAGAAATTACCTATCAAGTTGGTCGTACAGGCGCCATCACACCAGTTGCTAATTTAGAACCAGTTGCATTAGCAGGTACAGTTGTAAAACGAGCTTCTTTACACAATGCAGATCAAATAGAAAAACTAGACATTAGGGTTGATGATACTGTTTTTGTAGAAAAAGGAGGCGAGATTATTCCTAAAATTATAGCGGTAGATTTGGCGCAAAGACCAAGTCATTCTCAACCAACACAATACATTGCCAATTGTCCAGAATGTAATACGCCTTTAGCAAGAGAAGAAGGAGAAGCTAAACATTTTTGTCCTAATTATAACGGTTGTAACCCTCAGGTAATTGGTCGTATTCAACATTTTATATCTAGAAAAGCAATGGATGTTGAAGGTTTAGGAGGAGAGACAGTTGCACTTTTAGTACATGCTGGTTTAATTACTAATTATGCAGATTTATATAGGCTTACTAAAGACCAAATCCTTCCTTTAGAAAGAATGGCAGAAAAAAGTGCTGATAATTTAATTGCAGGAGTAGAGGCTTCAAAACAAATCCCTTTTGAACGCGTTTTGTTTGCTTTAGGAATTAGATTTGTGGGAGAAACAGTTGCTAAGACATTAGTTAAGCATTATAAAAATATAGATGCATTAGCGTTTGCTTCAGTTATAGATTTAGAACAGGTTAATGAAATTGGAATAAGAATAGCAGAAAGTGTTGTTGATTTCTTTTCTGACATTAACAACCAACACCTTATAAATCGTTTGAAAGATGATGGACTACAGTTAGAAATTTCTGCAGAAAAATTAGCTAATCAAACCGATAAACTCAAAGGAAAAATAATAGTAGTTTCTGGTGTGTTTTATATTGTTTCTAGAACAGAGTTAAAAAAACTAATTGAAGATAATGGAGGTAAGGTATCGGCTTCAATTTCATCTAAAACAAGTTTTATAGTTGCTGGAGATAATATGGGGCCAAGTAAAAAAGAGAAAGCTGAAAAACTAAATATTGAGTTATTAAATGAATCTGATTTTTTAAAAATAATTCAATAAAAATTAATTTCTGTTGTTTTTAACTCGAGAATACGTGATTTAAAATATTCTATCTAGTCGATTAAAAGCATATATAATCGTTTATTTGTTTTTTTATATATATACTTGCAGTCCCAAATGTGTGTAAAATGAAACTTAACAATTTTAATATTGTAAGCGCAATACTATGCTTACTAGTAATACTAACTATTTTAGGTAGGCTTTTTAGTTTTCAAGAATTGTTTGAATATTCTTGGGCGCTGATATTTCCAATGTTAGCATATTTATATTATTCTCAAAAGCAAAATATAAGTCATTTTTTTGGCTTCTTTTTAATAGGTTTTTCTTTAGCAGAATTTTTTAAACTAGATTTTATTCCAAATGCTTATCATGTATCTAATGGCTTTGTAGCAGCAGGATATATTTTGTTATTGATTTTTCTTGTTAAAGATTTTAACCTAAAAGCATTAATAAAAAAATTCAAATTACAGCTGGTAGTATTATTAGTTTTTAACATGTATTTGGTTTTTGCTCTAAATCAGATGATTTTGCAGGATAAAGATATAGTTATCAATACTTTTGATTTTGCTTTTGAAGTCATTTATAACATTCAAATTTTACTATTACTTTCCTTTTCTTTACTGCATTATTTGTATCATGAAACTCAAAAAGGCTTGTTGTTATTTTTAGCTAGTGTTTGTATTGTTTTTTCAGAAATGATTCAAGTTGCATATTTGTTTATTTCATCAGAGCAATTATTACAAATAGCTTATACTCTTTTAATGGGTGTTGGTTTTTACTTCCTTTATAATTATATTAAAATAAGGCAGTTTCAGTTAAATGAAATAAATTCACTTAAACAATAATAGATTTGCCTTCTGCTTTTTTAGTACTATCTGGCTCAAAGTAAAAATCTATTTTTCCTAAGTTTATTCCGTAACATCCTACTTGATTAACCAATACATTTTTGCCTTCAAGGTTTTGTGCAACTGTTGGTTTTGGTAAAAAAGTATGCGTGTGTCCACCAATAATCAAGTCAATATCTTTTGTGGCTTTTGCTAAATTTAAATCGCTAATTTTTTTAGGAGAATTACTATAATGGTAACCCAAATGCGATAGGCATATTATTAAGTCGCATTGTTCGTCAGTTTTTAAAATACGTGTCATTTCTTGAGCAGCTTCAATAGGATCTAAATACTGGGTCTCTTTGTACATGTTTTTATCTACTAAACCATTTAGTCTAATACCTAAGCCAAATACGCCAATTTTAATTCCTTCTTTTTTAAATATTTGATAAGGCTTAACATGTGTGTCCATAACAGTATTAGAAAAGTCATAGTTAGCAGATACAAAATTAAAACTAGCATGTGGTAATTGTGCATACAACCCATCTATACCATTGTCAAAGTCATGATTACCAATAGTTGCTAGATCGTATTTAAGTTTGCTCATAAGTTTAAACTCTAACTCGCCACCATAATAATTAAAGTATGGTGTACCCTGAAAAATATCTCCAGCATCTAATAGTAAAGTATTAGGGCTTTGTGTTCTGATGTTTTCAATTAAGGTTGCACGTCTAGCAACACCACCTTTATTAGCATTTCTTCCGTCTTCAGGTCCAAATGCATCAATGTGACTGTGCACATCATTAGTATGTAAAATTGTTATTTTTGTTGTCTTTGAAGTAGTAGTAAAAGATTGTAATCCATAACCGCCAACTGTAATTAAAGCTGAAGCTGCTGTTGCTTGTTGTATAAAGTTTCTACGTTTCATATATTACTTGGTTTTGATAAATCTATTATCAATCTTTGGGTTTATAGTATCCACTTTTTTAAAGTAGTCTAGCATCGCATTTCTAATTTTATAATCCAAAACATATAGACTATCATTGGTTTTAAAAAAATTCATTCTGTCACCACCACTATACAAATAGTCATTTGTAGCAACGTAATAGACTTTGTCTTTTTTTATTTTTTTGTCTTTAATTAATGCTTTAGTAATAGTAAAATGGTTATCTAAATTTAGTTCTAAACCGCTAATAGGATGTGCGCGTTTGGCTTTACTTAAATAATAAGTTAAACTATCTATTTGTTGTCCTTTTAAAGCAACAACAACAATGCTGTTTTCAAATGGCATAATCTGAAAAGCAGTTCTAGTTGTAATATTTCCTTTAGAAATTATAGATCTAATACCTCCATAATTTAGCAAAACCATATCAATATTTTTACCAGTACGTTTATTGAAAATAAGATTACTTTGCTTATAAACTGCATCTGCCATAAGATTTCCGATAGCGGTATTAAATTCGCCATCTCTTTTACTATACGTTTTTGGCGAGTAAGACAAGACTGTTTCCATATCTTTATTAACGCTTTCGCGGAAAGGTTTAATAAACGCATCAATGTCCTCGTCGATTGCTAAAGAGTCATTAATGGTTATTTGCTTTCCTTCAATTTTTGTTAAAGAGTAAGGTTCTTGCTTACAACTCGTCATAAGACCAATTAAAAGGAGTAAAAATAGAGGTTTAAATTTCATATTTAATGTTGAAGAATTTAGAACTAATTTAGGGTTACAATTACTACATTTGCAACAAAGGATTAAAGATAGATGATTTTAAAAGGTTTTAAAGAAAAATCTAATAAAAAGTATATTAACAATTGTGTTAAGCAACGCGTTGTTGTTACTAGTAATAGCACAATTAAAAAAGTTGGAATCTTAGTATTTGATAAAGAGTTTAATGATTTAGAATGGTTAAGTAATTTAGCTAAAACATTAAAAATCAATGCTAATGAGTTGGAAATTTTATCTCTAGTTAGCTTAAAAAAAGAAGAGGTGTCTATATTTACTAATACTTTTTCTGAAAAAGAAATTGGTTGGAAAGGGACTCTTAAATCACAAGTAATTAAAGATTTTGTAGCTAAAGATTTTGATTTACTTATTAATTTTTATGAAACCGAAAACCTAGCACTTCAACTTGTAACTGCAATATCTAAAGCAAAATTTAAAGTCGGTATTTTTAAAGCAGATGAAAATTTAAATGATTTAATCATTCAAACAAAACTAAAAGACCAAACTATTTTTAAAACCGAATTAGTTAAATATCTAAACATATTAAATAAATTAAACCATGAATAACCCTTTTTCAGGAACTGGAATAGCAATAGTAACTCCGTTTAAAGAAGATTTAAGTGTAGATCATGATGCTTTAGCCAATATTGTAGAATATAACATAAAAAATGGTATAGATTACATCGTAATTAGTGGTACCACAGGAGAAAGTGTAACCGTAACCAAGCAGGAAAAAAAGGAAATTATTAAAACTATAAGTGCTGTTAATAATGGTCGTTTACCTCTAGTTTTGGGTATTGGAGGTAATAACACAACAACAGTTATAGATGAAATTAAAGATACAGATTTATCTGGTATTACAGGAATATTATCTGTGTCTCCATATTATAGTAAGCCAACACAAGAAGGTGTTTATCAGCACTTTAAAGCTATAGCAGAAGTCTGTCCAGTATCAATAATCTTATATAATGTGCCAGGACGTACATCTTCAAATATGTCGCCAGAAACGACTTTGCGTTTAGCTAGAGATTTTGAAAATATAATAGCCGTAAAAGAAGCTGGTAATAATTTGCATCAGTACTACCAGTTGTTAAAGGATAAACCAGCAGACTTTAGTGTTATATCTGGTGATGACGATTTAGTTTTAGGCGTTGTATTAGCAGGAGGAGCAGGTGTGATTTCTGTTTTAGGTCAAGCGTTTCCAAAAGCGTTTTCTACCATGATTAATCTTGGTTTTGAAGGAAAAGCAAAAGAAGCTTATGCCTTGCATTACAGCATGATGGAAATTACAAGTCTTATCTTTGAAGAAAATAATCCCGCAGGAATAAAAGGGCTTTTAAGTTATTTAGGATTATGTGATAAAACAGTTAGATTACCATTGATGCCTGCAACTAATGAATTGCAAGAAAAAATGGAAGCCTTTATGAAGCAGTTTGACAAAAGTTAAATTATACTTAAACCTATGTCTAACTTGATATCTTCAATTAATTTAGCAAAGAAATTTTATTTTAAAAATCCATTTAAATAGCGTATTTTTGCGCTTCGTTTAAAAATTTATGAAGAATTTATTTTACATTTTAATTACATTTTTATTTTTTACATCTTGTAACGAATACCAAAAAGCCTTGAAATCCGAGGATATTGCGGTAAAATTTAAGATGGGAGAACAATTATACAACGAGGGTAATTGGAGTAAAGCTAACCGTTTGTTTAAGCAAATTGTACCTGCATACAGAGGTAAGCCTCAAGCAGAAAAATTAATGTATTTGTATGCAGACACGTTTTACCAAATGGAACAGTTTTACTTATCTGGTTACCAATTTGAACGTTTTGCAAATGCCTATCCAAAAAGTGAAAAGCTAGAAGATGCATATTACAAAAGTGCAATTAGTTATGCAGATTTATCTCCAGTTTACTCAAAAGAGCAACACGAGACAAATGATGCGCTAGAAAAACTACAATTATTTGCTAATTTGTATCCAAACTCTACTTACATGCCAGAAATAAATAAATTGGTAAGAGACTTAGAATATAAGTTAGAATTTAAAGCATTTAGTATAGCTAAGCAATACAACCACATCTCAGACTTTAAGGCTTCAATAAGTGGTTTTGATAATTTTATTGCAGATTTTCCTGGTTCTACATTGCGCGAAAAAGCTTTATTTTACAGATTAGATTCTGCTTATCAATTAGCAACAAAAAGTGTAGAGTACAAAAAAGAAGAACGTCTTAATGCAGCATTAACATATTCTAATGCATTTAAAAGATTACATTCAGACTCAGAGTTTATAGAAGATGCCACTAGAATGGGCAAAGACTTACAACAACAATTAGAACAATTTAGTACAAAAAGCTAACATATTATGGATTTAAAAAAAATCGACGCTCCGTTAACAACAACTACTTACAATCGTAACATAATAGATGCACCTACAGATAACATCTACGAAGCAATTTCTGTTATATCAAGAAGAGCAGAGCAAATTAATTCTGAAATCAAAAAAGAATTAATAGAGAAATTAGAAGAGTTTGCTACTTATAACGATAGCTTAGAAGAAGTTTTTGAAAACAAAGAGCAAATAGAAGTCTCAAAATTTTACGAAAAACTACCTAAGCCACACGCTTTAGCTGTACAAGAATGGTTAGATGATAAAATCTACCATAGAAATACAGAGGACGATAATCAAGACAACTAAAGTATGTCTATCTTAAGTAGTAAAAACATACTATTGGGCGTTAGCGCAGGTATTGCTGCTTACAAGACAGCACATTTAGTTAGAGCATTTATAAAAGCGGGTGCCAACGTACAAGTTGTGATGACACCTGCTTCTAAAGATTTTGTTACACCTTTAACATTATCAACACTTTCCAAAAACCCAGTACATTCTACTTTTATAGACAAAGAAGATGATAACGCAGTATGGAATAACCATGTAGATCTTGGACTTTGGGCAGATTATATGGTAGTTGCACCAGCAACAGCAAATACCATGTCAAAAATGGCAAATGGCATTTGTGACAATTTACTATTAGCGACTTATTTATCTGCTAAATGTAAAGTCTATTTTGCACCAGCAATGGACTTGGACATGTATAAACACCCTTCTACATTAGGCTCTTTTAAGTCACTTAAAAGTTTTGGTAATGTTATGATACCAGCAACATCTGGCGAGCTTGCTAGTGGGTTAGTAGGGGAAGGTCGTATGGCAGAACCCGAAGATATTATAAGCTTTATTGAGCAAGATATTATTGACGGTTTACCTCTTAAAAATAAAACCGTATTAATTACTGCTGGACCAACCCATGAAGCTATAGATCCTGTACGTTTTATTGGTAACCATTCCTCTGGTAAAATGGGTTTTGAGATTGCCAAAGCTTCAGCTAATTTAGGAGCAAAAGTTATTTTAATTACTGGACCAACACATCAAAAAGTTAGTCATAGCTTAATTACTGTAATACCTGTGGTTAGCGCACAAGAGATGTATGAGGCTGCTCATCTTTATTTTGAAAAAGCTGATATTGCTATTTTATCTGCAGCTGTTGCAGATTATAGAGCAAAAAATGTTGCAACTCAGAAAATAAAAAAGAAGGATACAACGTTAACTTTAGAGCTTGAAAAAACTAAAGACATTTTAGCGTCTTTAGGTCAAATCAAAACAAATCAGTTCTTAGTAGGCTTTGCTTTAGAGACCAATAACGAATTAGAACACGCTAAATTGAAACTGAAAAAGAAGAATTTAGATTTAATTGTATTAAATTCGTTAAATGATAAAGGTGCAGGCTTTGCTTTAGATACCAACAAAGTCACCCTTATTGATAAGGATGAAAACGCGATTGTTTATGAACTTAAATCTAAAACAGAAGTGGCTAAAGACCTATTAAATACTATAATAAACACTATAGATGCGTAATATTTTATTTTTCTTTTTATTCTGTTTCAGTATCTCTGCAATTGCACAAGAGTTAGATGCTAATGTTGTTGTTAATGCACAACTTACTGGTGACGAGAATTTACAACAGTTTAAATCATTAGAAAAACAGTTAAAAGAGTTTATTGCTAATACACAATGGACAGACCGTAAGGTTAAGCCTCAAGAGCGTATAGCTTGTAATTTGGTGATTAATATTAACGAATATTCTGGTAATAATTACAGAGCAACCATTCAAATACAATCTTCTAGACCAGTATTTGGATCTAGTTACACAACACCAACTTACAATATTAAAGACAACGATTTTACGTTTGAATATATAGAGTTTCAAAACCTTGTATACAATCCAACACAATACCAATCTAATTTAGTATCTGTATTAGCATTTCATGTTTACATGATTTTGGGTATGGATGCCGAATCTTTTGAAAAAGAAGGAGGTAGTAAATATTTTGAACAAGCACAGCAAATCACTAATTTTTCCCAACAAGAAAATTTTGCAGGTTGGAAGTTAGAAGATGGTTTACAAAGTCGTTTTGCTTTGATAGACAATGTGTTATCGCCAACGTTTAAAGAGTTTAGAACCGTAATGTACAACTACCACAGAAGAGGCTTAGACAGAATGAGCCAAAATTTAAAAGACGCTAAAAACGAGATTGCCTTAGCTTTAGGTTATTTTAAGACGCTTAATAGAAAACGTCCAAACTCTTATTTAGCTCGTGTTTTTTTTGATGCTAAAGCAGAAGAGATAGAACAAATTTTTTCTGATGGACCAAGTGTTGATATTGTAGAGTTAATTGACACACTTAATAAAGTTGCACCATTACACTCCGCAAAATGGAGAAATATTAAATTTTAATTACGCTTATTTTTCATTCTTGAAAAGCAAAAGATTAAGCCTTTCACTTTTCACTTTTTTAATTTTTCACTTTAAGAATGCTTACTGGACTAACCATAAAAAATTACGCCTTAATAGATCACCTTCAAGTTAATTTTAACGATGGGTTTTCCATTATTACAGGTGAAACTGGTGCTGGTAAATCAATACTTTTAGGAGGTTTATCGTTAATCTTAGGAAAGCGAGCAGATTTATCAAGTCTTCGTAATACAGATGGTAAATGCATAATAGAAGCTACATTTGATATTACTAAATACAAGTTGAAACCTTTATTTAAAGCTGAAGATTTAGATTACGAGATACATACTATTATTAGACGCGAAATTTTACCATCTGGCAAATCTAGAGCATTTGTAAACGACTCTCCTGTTAATTTATCAAGTCTTCAATTGTTAGGATCACATTTAATAGACATCCATTCGCAACATGAAACGTTGCAATTAGTAGATGATGCATTCCAGTTTCAGGTCATTGATGCTTTAGCAAAAACTGAAACTAATTTAGAGACTTACGCACTTCATCTTAAAGCATATAAAACCCTTCAAAATCAATTAAAAGTACTTCAGCAATTTCAAGCAGAAGCCATAAAAGAGCACGACTATAATTTATTTTTATTAAATGAATTAGTTGCAGTAAATTTAAAAGAAAATGAGCTACAAACTTTAGAAGAAGAATATGATATGTTAAGTAATGTAGAAGTTATTCAGCTTAAGCTAGAAGAAGCTAATAATCTACTTACAGAAGAACAAATGGGTGTTTTAAAGTCTTTAAGAGAAGTTAAATCGGCAATAGAGAAGTTAGTTTCAATCTCTGCATTGTATCAAGATTTGTTGGATCGTGTAACAGGAAACTTAATTGAGTTAGACGATGTTATAGTCGATTTAGAACGCCATCAAGATAGTCTGGATGCAAATCCAAATAGATTAGAAGAAGTAGGAGCAAAGCTTACATTACTTAATGATTTGATGAAAAAACATGTAGTGCAATCCGTTTCAGAATTAATAACAATACAAACTCAGTTAACAGATAAAGTTGAAGCAACAGAAAATGTGGACCAAAACATTATCGCTAAACAAAAAGAGATAGAAGTAATTACTACACTTTTAAATAAAGAAGCAACGACTATAACAGATAAACGTAATACCGCTATCCCAGATTTAAAAAAACAATTGGAGTATATTCTATCTAATTTGGGCATGCCAAATGCACAGTTTAATATTGGGTTGCAAGCTTCCGAAAGCTTTTTATTTAATGGTAAAGATGAACTTAGTTTCTTGTTTTCTGCTAATAAAGGCGGACAATTTAATCCGTTAAAAAAAGCAGCTTCAGGAGGAGAAATGTCTAGAATTATGCTGGCTATAAAATATATTTTGTCTAAATATATCAAACTGCCAACTATTATGTTTGATGAGATTGACACAGGTGTTTCTGGCGAGATATCTAATAAAATGGCAGACATCATGTCGCAGATGAGCACTAAAATGCAAGTCTTTAGTATTACCCATTTACCGCAAATTGCAGCAAAAGGGAATACACATTATAAAGTATACAAAGAAGATGTAAAAGAGGTAACAACTACAAATCTAGTCCAGTTAAATCATGACGACCGTATTGTAGAGTTAGCCCAAATGCTTGGTGGTACACAATTGTCAGAATCTGCAATTGCACATGCTAAGCAATTACTGAGTTAATTGTTTTAAACACTAATTAAAGTATCTTATTTAATAAAATTTATATTCAGAAGCTTTTTGTTTATTATATTACTAGTTTCTTATAATGATAAAAAGAGAATAATATTCTTATCAAAACAGAACAATCCAAACCTAAAGAAAAAAGTCAGACATTATTTACTCAAATTAAATATGTAAGAAACTGGAATTGATTTTATTAATTACAATAAAGAGTCCAACGATTTAAATTATTTTTCTTGTGAGTTTTTTTATAATGGAGAAGGTGTAACAATTGCCGACTTTATTAATGATGGACTTTAATATGTTTTTTTTACTGCTAATATGGCATCTAATAAACTATTTATAAATCAAGGAAATTTAATACTAGCATCTCTTGTTTTGTCACAAGCGATTTTGATAATGATAACTATCTAGATTTATTTATTGGAGAATTTCCAAGTATCATGACAGTATCCTCAAGTAGGAACTAGTACATTACTTTTAAACGAGAATGGTATTTTTAAAAATATTACAGCAACTACTGCAAATGATTTAGAAAAAATAAGAATGGTTAAAGATACAGTTTTTGCTGATGTTAATGGAGATAAAAATTAGACCTTATAGAAGTTTGGCATAGGATGTCAATTGCAGTGTTTATTAGTATAGATAATACATTTGTTAATGAAACAAAAACATATAATTTAACATATGCAATACAAAAATACGTTACTTATTTTTAATCTAGCTTATTAATTAATGGTACTACTTTTTTGTTTAAAATCAATATATTATATAGTAAAAATCAATTAGCTACAACTAATGCGATTTTGACAATAGATTTAAATAATGCTGCTGTTAAAGATCTAATTCCAATAAGTAAATTCTTACCAGTAGAAGTAGAAACAGGATGTTATGATACTCATTTAGGTATAGTCTCATTAATAGATATATCTAATAAACTAAAAACTATTGCAAATACAGAAAGTGGCTTCTATACAAGTAAAAATTGTCGAGGCATGAAAGTATTCACTATAAATAATGAACCACATATTGTAAATTAGTAATAGAGACGCACTTCAGTTTTTGAGATTTTAAAATAATTTTAATTTAAAAGACAAATCATAAAATAAAACAAGTAGAGTTTTATATTTTTGTTTAACATAAAATTTTCAAACCAAAAACCATGTCATATAACTTACTAAAAGGAAAAAGAGGAATCATATTTGGAGCATTAGACAAAAACTCTATAGCTTGGAAAACTGCAGAGCGCGTGCATGAAGAAGGTGGTACATTTGTACTTACAAACGCACCAGTTGCTATGCGTATGGGACAGATTAATGAATTAGCAGAAAAAACAGGCTCTCAAATTATTCCTGCAGATGCGACATCTATAGAAGATTTAGAAAATTTAGTAACTCAGGCAACTGAGATTTTAGGCGGTAAGCTTGATTTTGTTTTGCACTCTATTGGTATGTCAATAAATGTAAGAAAAGGAAAACCCTATACAGATCAAAATTATGCATGGACACAAAAAGGGACAGATGTGTCTGCAATGTCGTTTCATAAAGTAATGCAAACCTTATATAAGCAAGACGCTATGAGTGAATGGGGAAGTATTGTCGCTTTAACTTACATGGCAGCACAACGTGTGTTTCCAGACTATAATGATATGGCAGACAATAAAGCTTATCTAGAAAGTGTAGCACGTAGTTTTGGTTATTTCTTTGGTAGAGATAAAAAGGTACGTGTCAATACAATCTCTCAATCTCCAACGCCTACAACTGCTGGTTCTGGTGTTAAAGGATTTGATGGTTTTATCGCTTATGCGGAAAAAATGTCACCTTTAGGTAATGCAACAGCTTTAGATTGTGCAAATTACACAGTAAGTTTATTTAGTGACTTAACAAAACGTGTAACATTACAAAACCTTTATAATGACGGAGGGTTTAGTAACATGGGTGTTAGTGACGCTGTAATGGATGCATTTGTAGAAGCAGAAAGTAAAAAATAAAGTATACATAATATTTTATAAAAAGCCTTGTGGATTTAGCAAGGCTTTTTTTGTGAAAATAATTAATATTATTAATCGGTATGTAAATTTTTCACAATCAATTAGTACTCTTTTTTTTGTTAAATAAATTAGCACTTAAACCTTTTTATGTATTTTTTAACTATTATAACTAAATACGTTCTATTATTAAACAACTAATTAATAATTTCATATGTAAATTAGTTTATTTTTTTTGCTCTTTTAGTAACTAATCTTGGTTTTTCTCAAGAGGATTGTGCATCAGCATTACCTGTGGTTTCAGGAGCTACAAACACAACAACATTACTGTTGTTAATTTATCAAGTGTAGGTGATGGTGTTGGATCTAATAGTGCAGCATGGTATTTTTATACTCCACCTGGAGATGGAACAATTGATGTTTCTGCTTGTTTACGAGGCTCAGATACGAATTTATATATTCTAGGCGATTGTGTCGGACCAACTATTGTCAATAACGACAATTCATGTCCTTTTGCACCAGACGGATCAGGAAACGACTTAGCTTCCGAACTTAACGGTGTTATAGTTACAGGCGGAACAACCTATTATATTGAATGGTTGACAGATGGAATGCTGGACCGTTTGATTGGACTTTAACTTTTACACCTGCACCTATTTGTGGTGATCCTGATGCATTAGCAGCAGGAAACGTAACATCCACGACTGCAGATCTATCTTGGACAGCTCCAGCTTTTGGAACACCAACAGATTATAACTGGGAAGTGCAACCAACAGGTATAACACAAGGAACTCCAAGTGCTTACTGCAAGTGGCATTGAAGCGACTACAGCTGTAACAGTTGTGGGTTTAATACCTAATGTAACTTACGACATGTTTGTTCAAACAAATTGTGGTGGAGATTTAAGTACTTTTACTGGTTCAGTTACCTTTATAACTTTAGGTTTACCTCCATAAAATGATGAATGTTTAGGTGCTGTTTCTTTAACAGTAAATGAAGATTTATTATGTTCAGAAGTTACTTCTGGTACAATTAATGGAGCTACAGATTCTGGAGTTGATAACTGTGGTGGAACAGAAGATGATGATGTTTGGTACAGCTTTGTTACATCAAGTGTTTCTCACACAGTTTCACTAATTAATATAACAAGAAGCACAACAGATATGTATCACGTAGTTTACGATGCAGATTCAAGATGTGGTGCTTTAGGTGTTGCTCTATTTGTTCAGATCCTAATGGCAGTAAAACAGGAGGTTTAGCTGTTGGTAGTACATATTTCGTTCAAGTTTATACCTGGACAGGTACTGCAGTTCAAACATCTTCTTTTGATATTTGTATAGGTACACCACCACCATCACCAGCAAATGATAATTGTGATGGATCAGAAATGCTTACTGTAAATACAGTTGGTACAACTTACTATGTAAGAGTTAATGGTGATGGTGTTGCAGCAAAGTCTTTTGCACCAGGTTCTTTCACATTAATGGTATCTGAACCTACAGCAAGTGTAGATCAGTTTAATGCAGATAGCTTATTCTCTTACTATCCAAACCCAGTAAACGATAACTTAACATTAAAAGCTCAAAAAGCCATTAATAATGTATCTGTTTACAACAT
>JALZUT010000108.1 GCA_023300575.1 Olleya sp. | reverse complement strand
TTAAGAAGCGTTACAAAATTTGGTATAAAAGCTTTAATGTTCATTTGTTAAATTTTTGTAAAAATAGGAAAGAATTTTGGTCTATCATTCTACCTGTGCAATATACTGCTAAAATTGAAGTTTAATATATAGAAAAAATGTAGCATCTTTGTAAAAAAAATTAAAATTGAAACAATTCACGCTTGTCTTAATATTGTTGACTTCAACATTAACTATTGCACAAACAACACGTAAATATTCTAATGAGTTTTTGAATATTGGTGTTGATGCTGCTGCTTTAGGGATGAGTAATGCTGTTGTTGCACGTAGTAATGACGTTAATTCTGGTTATTGGAATCCTGCAGGATTAATACATCTTGAAGACAACCAATTGTCTTTAATGCACTCTAGCTATTTTGCAAATATTGCAAACTACGACTATGTTGCTTTTGCAATGCCACTTGATGATAGAAGTGCATTTGGTGTGTCTTTAATTAGATTTGCTGTAGATGACATTTTAGATACTACACAATTAATTGATGATCAAGGTAACGTTAATTTTGATCGCATTAGCCTCTTTTCTACTGCAGATTATGGGTTAACATTTTCATACGCTAGAGATATACCTATTGAAGGTTTAAGCTATGGTGTAAATGCTAAAATAATCCGTCGTATTATTGGTGATTTTGCCTCAAGTTGGGGATTTGGTTTTGATGCAGCTATTCAGTTTGAAACTAATAACAACTGGAAATTTGGTATTATTGCACGTGATATTACGACTACGGTTAATGCATGGAGTATTAATGAAGATGAATTTACTAAAGTACAAAACGCTATAGACGGTCAGAATCAAGAATTACCAGAAACTACAGAAATTACAATACCAAAATTACAAATCGGAATTGCTAAAAGCTATCGTTTTCATTATGATTATACCTTAGATGCAGAACTAGATTTAAACGTAAGATTCGAACAAAACAATGATATTATTTCGACTTCTGCTGCTAGTATAAGTCCTGCATTAGGATTTGAGTTTGGGTATTTAGACCTAATTTACTTACGTACTGGAGTTGGTAATTTTCAAAATGAACTACAGTTTGATAACGTTACAGAGGATCTAACTTTTCAACCTAGTTTTGGTGTTGGTTTTAAATATAAAGGTATTCAGATAGATTATGCGTTTACTGATATTGGCGATCAGAGTGTTGCCTTATATTCTAACGTATTTTCTTTAAAACTAGATTTTAGTGTATTTAGATAAACTATCTTTATAAAATGCAATCTTTACTTCGCTTTTTACTTTTATTTTTTATTAGTTTCAGTTTTGCCCAAACCGAAATCATATCAGAAGACACACAAGTTAGTATTTTGACTTTTGGACCAGGACAAAATCTAAACGACGCTTTCGGACATAATGCCATTAGGTTTCATTCTAGATTTTCTGATATTGTATACGATTTTGGACGTTTTGATTTTGATGCACCTAATTTCTATTTGAAATTTGCACAAGGAAAACTAAACTATCTTCAAGGAAAAGAACACTATAAAACCTTAATTGGTGCTTATATAAATAGTAACAGAACTATAAAAGAACAAGTCTTAAATTTATCTTTTCAAGACAAAAAAGACTTTTATGCGTATTTAGAAAACAATTACAAAAAGGACCAAGGTGCTTACCTCTATGATTTTTTTTATGATAATTGTGCAACACGAGTTAGAGACATTACCGAAACAACTTTAAAAGGCAATCTAGAATACAAACAATCAGAAACCTACAAACCTCAAACCTTTAGAGCATTAATATATGAACATGTACATTGGAACACTTGGGGCAGTTTTGGTATTGACATCGCATTAGGTTCTGTTATAGATAGAGACGCTTCACTTAGAGAGCAGATGTATCTACCTGAAAAAATGAATCATGTTTTTGAAAGTGCTACAATAAAGGATACTGGAGAAAAATTGGTTACCAACTCTAAAACTATTTATGAAGAGAAAAAGCGTAAAAACAATAACACCTTTTTATTAAGTCCAATTTTTATTTTAGGTATTGTTGCATTACTAATACTTTTTATTACCTATAAAGACAACAAAAACAAAACTAGAACCAAAATTTTAGATCTTATAATTTTTAGTATAACAGGTCTTGTAGGTGTTTTAATTTTCTTGCTTTGGTTTGCTACAGATCATACAGCAACAGCTAACAATTATAACTTATTATGGGCTTTTCCTTTAAGTTTATTTTGCATTATACAACTACTTAAAGAAGTTCCTAAAAAGTGGTTTATAGCCTATATAAAATTCTCTATTTTAATGTTGTGCTTATTAATGATGCATTGGGTAATTGGTGTACAACGTTTTGCTCCTGCATTACTACCCATTTTAATTGCGTTGGTTATACGTTATGTATTTTTACTAAGACATTATAAACTAGCCAAATAGGTTTTCTCGCGAATATGCAAAGTTGAATGTGATTACTCTAATGAAAAATTATTTGTAATTATAAACGTTATTTTAAATACTGATGAATTTTATCTAACATGGTCTTAGACTTACCGCGTAAGCTCGCTTCGATAAACATATATTTTCATCTCGTTAACACTCAGACCGACCCTCTTTTTTATTATTAAGCTGAGTTTACACTGAACACTTCACACTTTTATTTTTACGCTATGACTTTATACTAGTTACTATTAGCTTTATACTTTTGCTATTAACGTCTTCGACAAGCTCAGACTGACAATTTATATTATTGAGCTGAGTTTTCAATTTAAAACTTTTCATCTTCACACTTTACACTAAACTACTGTCCTCTAAAGAAAATTACTGTACTTAAAGTCTTAACTATTATATTAATATCTAGTAAAAAACTACGGTGTTTTATATAATATAAA
>JALZUT010000107.1 GCA_023300575.1 Olleya sp. | reverse complement strand
AAAGACGTAATAAATGCTTTTGGTGTTTGGGGCTTAAAAAAGTTTATGGGTAAAGAATATGATGGTATCCACAGAAAAACGTTTTTAGTTGATGAAAATGGAGTAGTAGCACATGTTATTGATAAAGTAAAAACTAAAGATCACGCAGCTCAAATATTAGAGTTGTAATCTGTAAATATAAGTGACCCATTTTTTAATGGGAATTAAAAAAAGCGACCTAAGATTTTGCTAAGTATCTTAAGGTCGCTTTTTTATTGCTTTATAATTAAATTAGGCTCCAGTTTCTTCCATAGTATGATAGACGTTTTGCACGTCATCATCCTCTTCTAATTTTTCTAATAGCTTTTCTACATCTGTAGCTTGCTCTGGTGTTAGTACTTTGGTAACTTGTGGTATGCGCTCAAAACCAGAAGATAATATTTCTAACTCACGACTTTCTAATTCTGCTTGAATAGCTCCAAAACTTTCAAAAGGTGCGTAAATTAAAATACCATCATCATCTGCAAAGACTTCTTCTGCACCAAAATCTATAAATTCTAGTTCTAGTTCTTCAGGATCTAATCCTTCAGCATTTACTCTAAAATTACAGGTATGATCAAACATAAAGACTACAGAGCCTGATGTACCTAAACTACCATCGGTTTTATTAAAATAGCTTCTTACATTAGCTACTGTACGTGTGTTATTATCTGTTGCAGTTTCTACTAAAACAGCTATACCGTGTTGTGCATAACCTTCAAAAAGCACTTCTTTAAAATCGCCTAGACTTTTATCGCTTGCTTTTTTAATAGCGCGTTCTACATTGTCTTTTGGCATGTTTACAGCTTTGGCATTTTGGATAACAGCACGTAAACGCGAGTTACTATCTGGATCTGGTCCACCTTCCTTAACAGCCATTACTATATCTTTTCCTATACGTGTAAAAGCCTTGCTCATTGCAGACCAACGTTTCATTTTACGTGCTTTACGAAACTCAAAAGCTCTTCCCATTTATTATGTTTTATTATATCCGTTCTAAATATTTAAGCCCGAAAAATCTTGATTATTTTGTGTTGTTTGACAAATTTAAAAAAATAAGTTAATCTTTTATGCTTACGCGTCGTCTTCTTCTACAATATACTCTATAGCTTGGGCTAATTTAAAATCTTTAACTGTTACACCACCAGAATCATGAGTAGTAATAGTAATTTTAAGCACATTATATTTATTAGTCCATTCTGGATGATGGTTTAATGCTTCGCACTCAAAAGCAATTCTACTCATAGCACTAAAGCAGTCTTTAAAATTTTCAAATTCAAATTCTGCATGTATTGCGTTATCGTAATGTTCCCATTCTGGAAGACCTAGTAAATGTTGTTCTATTTCGGTTTTTGTAAGTAATGCCATAATATAAAGTCATTGCGAGTTTTTTAAACGAAGCAATCTGTTTAATTAGTTATAAAAATAGAAATTGTAAATCGAATATAATGAGATTGCCACGATTTTTTCTGAAAAACCTCACAATGACATAGGAGCTAAACCTCTAATTCGGTTAAAATGTCTTGACTTTTTACTTGTAAATGTTTTGGTAGTTTGTTTTCCTTCGGAAGTACTGCCAAATAGCGATCCTCATTTGTTGTAAATACTTGTTTAAAAACTGGCTTTTTAAGCTCTAAAGTGTTTGTGATTTCTTTAAAGAAGTCATTGTGATGTACCAAATCGTCACTTCCTAAATGGAAAATCCCAGATTTGTTTCTATTTATTAAATAATGAATTTGTTGTGTTAGCTTAGAGTCTGTGGTTACATTCATTATTAAATTAGGAAATACTTCTATAGGCTCTTTTGCTTTTACAAAGACTTTAATTTCTTGAATTCTTGGTGATTGTGGACCAAAAACCATAGGCAACCTTAAAATAGCAACTTGCTTTTTTGGTAAACGAAGTAGCATGTTTTCTATCTTAATTTTAAAATGACCATACATGCTATGACTTAGAGTTTTATCAAACTCGTAACTAGGATATTTACTATAGCCATCAAAAACATTAGCAGATGATAAAAAAAACAACTTGCATCTATTAATTATTATATAGTCTGCAATATGATGATGTGTTAGTACTTGAGCCGAAAAATTTCCGCGTAGCGCAGAAATGATAATAGTTGGTTTTACGATGTCTAGTATTTCAAAAATATCATCTTCTTCTATATTGTACTGAAAGTAATGTTGGTTTTTACTAAAGGCGTAATTGTCTGTTCGGTACGTACCAAAAGTACTAAAATAGGCGCAGAGTTCTTTATAAATAGATTGTCCCAAAAAACCGCTTGCGCCAAGTACAAGTATGCGATGTTTGTTATCTTTTTTCTGCTTCATTAATCAAAAATCCCATGAAAAATTTTGAATTGTCACGTTAAGAGTAGTCGAAACGTTAATGTGTTTAAAAAGCACTTCGTTCTGACAGTTATTAGAAGTTACAATTATATTTATCCTTTATAAAATGGTAATTTAATAACCGTTGCAGGAATTGCGTTTTTACGTATTTGAATATTAATTTTACTGTTTACATCTGCAAAAACAGTTGGTACATAACCTAAACCAATTCCTTTACCAAGCATTGGACTCATAGTTCCAGAAGTGACCTCGCCAATGGTTTTACCTTGACCATCAACAATATCGTAACCTTGTCTTGGTATACCACGATCATCAAGCTCAAAAGCAACCAATTTACGGGCTACACCATGTGCTTTTTGCTTAGCTAAAGCCTTATGATTTGTAAAGTCTTTAGTAAATTTTGTAATCCAACCTAAACCAGCTTCTAAAGGAGAGGTGGTGTCGTCAATGTCATTTCCGTAAAGGCAATACCCCATTTCTAGTCGTAGGGTGTCACGTGCAGCAAGACCAATTGGTTTTGCACCAGCTTCTACAACTTTGTCCCAAATTTGTTTTACTTGGTCGTTTTTACAATAGATTTCAAAACCACCACTTCCTGTGTAACCAGTTGCAGAGATTATAACATTATCAATACCTGCAAAATCACCAACTTCAAAGTTGTAAAATTTTATAGCAGCCAAATCATGACTAGTTAATGCTTGCATTTTTTCTACAGCATTTGGACCTTGAATTGCTAATAACGAGTAGTCTTCAGACAAATCTCGCATGTCTGCACCAAACGTGTTTTTAGAGCTAATCCAGTTCCAGTCTTTTTCTATATTACTAGCATTAACAACTAATAAGTACGTGTCTTCTTTAATATTATAAATAATTAAATCGTCTACAATTCCGCCATCATCATTTGGTAGACAACTGTATTGTGCTTTACCAACCTTTAATTTAGAAGCATCGTTACTGCACACACTTTGTATTAAGTCTAAAGCGTTAGGGCCAGAAATTAAAAATTCACCCATGTGCGAAACGTCAAACACACCACAATCTTTTCTAACAGCTTCATGTTCTATGTTTACACCATCGTATTGTACAGGCATGTTGTAACCTGCAAAAGGGACCATTTTTGCGTTAAGAGCTTCGTGAGTTGCTGAGAGTGCTGTTTCTTTCATAAGAGAATATATTTTTTTTTATTTCCGCATAGACGGTAATCTTAATATTTTTTTAATTAAACAAAAGTATTGAAAAATATTGAGTTGTTTTTAGGAATAGAATTAATATGGAGTTAAAGTTTTTAGGCTTTAAATATTAAAGAGGAAATGTGGTACTGAATTGGAGTTTTTTAGGGTTTCTAATTTAAACTAACGGTCTTGTGTATGATTTCGTTGCGTGTTTAAGCACTAAAGTTAGCAAATAAATCACAGATAGAAAGTCCGCGAGGACTTTTGTAAGTAGGCTAAAACCATCAATTAATTTTATACGTTGTTGGCAATAGTTTTTACTTAAATTATCATATCTCAATCTGTATCTATGGATGTTTTTTTTCAATTAAGAAGCTGTGAAGGGTTTGAATCTTTAATGTAGATAAGTAAGTCAAATAGATTGTTAGGATTATTACCTAAAGATATAAATTGGTAATTTGTATCTAACGCTCCAATTGACCTCTTTACTAGTGATTTATTGAATAAATTATTTTTCAAATAAGGGTCTTTTAGCGCAGACTTACTATTTAATAAAATTGTTGAATAATCATACCTACCCATCAAATTTTCTAATGATGTACATTTAACAGGTTTTAATTCATTATCTGAGTCAAGTTTTCTGGTACCTTTATCAACTGCAGTAAACTTCCCGTTTCCCAAAAGAAATCCTAAATTCACGTAACTATTCTTATATTTTTTATATAAAAAACCACCAGTCTGATTGGTTTTTTTTCTAATGTGCAGGTCGTGAGCCCAATAAATCATTTTTTCATCTGAAGCTAATTCTTTTTCAATATTCCCTATATTAAAAGCTTGTAGACTATCACGAACACTAGTGTATTTCAAGCCTTTATATTGATTTACAAAATACGATTGAGATAGCTCTCTAGCATTCATTATAATGTTTTTGTCTTGGTTCGTTTTTATTAATTCTTGAAGTATAGTGTTTGAAATTCTAATTTTTTCAGATATTTCTGTACTATCTTTTTTTAACTCTTTTAATATTGTAGAAATATGCGTGTTTCGTTTTGTTCTTTCAGTTAGTGTTTTAAGTGCATTTCTACCTGCGTCTGGTTGAGAATCTACTCCAATAATAGTAATTTTATTATTAGTCTTTTTGTTATAATCCTTTAACCATATTACTAATTCTTTAAATTCAATTGTATAATATGGCCAAAAACCTAGATTTGCTAATATCTTTTTTAAGTTTCCTTTTCCTTTTAGTATATATGTATTTAAATCCTCAGTATTTGTATAATAAGCTTCTAAAGCTATTTTTGTTACATTGTTATTTTTTATTAGAGATTTAATTATGTCTGATTTATAACTGTAAATTTCGCTTGTACCATGTGTGGCTTCGCCCAAACCTATTATTCTTAATTTTGAATTTTGATTAATAATAAAATCGGAAATCTGTTCTAAATTATCGCCTTCTATCTTTGTTACGTACTTATTTAAAGAGTCAATAACTTTATTTGTTTCTTTATTGTCTTTAAAAAAAGAAATACTTTTTATGTCTTCACCATCTATTTTTAATTTAAAATCATCAAACCAAGCGCTTCCTTTTCCTTGCATTAATCCACTTAAAACAATAAAATCCTCGTCTTTTTTTAAAACAGTAGAAAGGATTATTTTGGTCCAGCCTTCGCTTCCTTTAAGTGCTTTTTCACCGAATTGAAATAAGGTAAATTTACCTGTTTCTTTATCTCGATTTCCCATTAGTCTTAACATTGCTCCAGAATTCTCACCATGTAAAGAGTCTGTTTTTGCCCAAACTGATAATACTATAGTTGAGTTTTTTTTAATTTTTATCGGAACTTTTAAAGATAGTGTGGCATAAGTTTTGGAATCTTGATTTAAGCCTTTTATACAAACGCTTTTTTTTCCATCAATAAATTCAGTCAAATCTAAATTCATTTGATAATTTTCGTCTATCAAGAATGATAAATTGGAATTCGAATTTTCTAATTTATCAAGTTCAAAGCTAAACGAATTAGAATTAAACATTGGCAAACAGAAAGTAGGCTTGTTTTCCTGACTACAAATTAAATTTGTAATTAAGAGTAATGTTATTATTGCGATGTTTTTCATAATTATTGCTAACGTTTAGTATATTAAAAGTAGGCGATTATGAATCACTAAAATTTCGATTAAGCACAAAGTTTGATACGAGCCAAAAGCCTTGATTTTATTACTGTTTCGCTTATTTTTTATATACATTGTTGTATGCCGTTTTCTTTATTCTTTCAAGATTTTAAATGTTTTTTGTATTCCGTTTATGCTTGTAGTTAGAATGTAAGTACCGTGTGGAAGGTGAGATAAATCTACGGTAGTCTTTTCAGAGTTTATACTTGAAGAGTAAAGTTGTTCACCAATAATCGAAAAAAGTTGGATTCTATCACGTTCAGAAAATGAAGTTTGAGATGTCTTAAAAATCAATTTAGAGTTTGTAGGATTTGGATAAATAATTAGCTGATTTTTAGTGTCTGATTCAATCAAATTTGTTGATAGTACACCACTATAACATTCATTTGAAAATGCAGTACTAAACTCTGTACTAGTTGCTAAAAAAGCTGTAGAATCCATACAGATACACCTGCTATCATTATAATTATAGGTCATATATGTCGCATCTGTTTCAAAAGCCTTAAAAGTACATTGCTCAAAACTTAAAGGATCCGTTACCGTTTGAGTATTATGATTCCAATTTGTAAACAAAATATTTCCACCACTCCAACGGTTAAAGCCTGGTTGTTGGTCAAAATCACAAGGATTTAAAAATAATAAATATAGCGTTCCAGTCCCACCAGCACCGCCACCATAGTTTACAGCAACAGTTCCATCGCCTCTCAAATCTCCAACAAATGAAATCGAACGCGAGAATCTTTCTACTGGGTCTAGTACTAATCCAAAACCTCCATCTGTGTTGTTTATTCTAGTGAAAGTTTTAACTGTTTTATCAGAATTTAAATATAAAACATAACCCCACCCTTCATTTTGTTGGTTAGCACCAGTCATTAAGTCTGGCACACCATCACCATTTAAATCACCAACCTTAGATAAAGCATGACCAAACTGCGCACCGTCGGTACCATTAGGATTAGCCCCTGTTGTTAAGGTGTCTGTAAAACCATTCAACTCTTCTGTAATTTTCAGTTTAGAAACCACATTAAAAGTTGTATTGTGAAGAGATAAAATCCAAATGGCTCCTTTTCCTCCATCAGACATAAAAGCTCCTACTGCTAATTCTTTTGTCCCGTCATTATCTATATCACCAAGCATAGCAACCTCTCTACCTCCAAAGCGGTCATTGTCTTGAAGTCCTGTTCCAAAACCACCTTGTGTTGAACTAATAGTTACTGTACTAGAACTTATCACATTTGATGTACTATCAAAAAAAAGTATTTGTATTGCTCCCCTTTGATTTCCTCCCGCATTTGATGTGGATTGACAAGCAACTAAATCTATTCTGCCATCATTGTTTAAATCTCCTATTGCAGATAAACCTTGTGAATTAATATTTTCATTCTTTACGAAATCTTTAACAGTTCCGTCATTATTTAAATGAATGATATAAATACGACCGCTTGCAGTAGCTGCTATATCAGGTATACCATCATTATCATAGTCACCAATACCAGCAACTCCATAACCAAAAAAATCACCTGCATTTAGAATATCTGTAAACCCACCTTCTGTAGCTGATATTTTTTGATTTGACTGAACTGTTCCATCAATATTCATAAATATAATATAAACAGCCCCAGCATCTGTAGCTCCATCATCATCAGATCTTGCTCCTACAACTAAATCAATAATTCCATCACCATTAATATCTCCTGCTTGATCATGGTCACGACTAAACCTATCTCCACTTTCTAAATTAGCAATAAAACCACCAGAATTATTTTCTATTTTAACATATCCATCTGGTCCCCATTGGGTTGTTACTTGGGCATTGCTATAATTATTAGAAAATAATAATGCAATAATTCCAAGTGTTTTAATTAATTTTGATTTCATTTTTAAGTTTTTTGTTTAGACCATTACAAATTGAAAAGGTTTAAACTAAGTACAAAATATGTCTGAATGGCATACAACGTTAAGATGATATGAAATCGTTTCAATGTTTTATATCAGCAGTTAGTTTAAATTCGAAGTTAGCCTAAAAATTTGACAAAGTCAAGTTTTTGTAATCCCTGCATAAGCAGGAATCTAGAATTGGAGTAATAAGTGGATTTCAGCTTTAGTATAAATGACAATTTATTTAAACAGATTGCTTCATGCTTCGCAATGACATAACGATGACGTTAAGCCAATAAAAACTCTTTCAACCCTTCATAACTACTAATTTTAGTTGCGACTTTGTCTTTACCCATAACCGCTTGGATTTGCTTAGGTAATGCTTGTTTTTCTTTAATCACGTCTTCTACAACATCTAAAAACTTGGTAGGATGTGCTGTTTCTAAAAAGACACAATGTGCATTTGGATTTGTTTTTAAGTAGGCTTTACAACCTAAATAGCCAACTGCTCCATGTGGATCTGCAACGTAGTTGTATAGGTCGTATATCTCTTTTAATGCCACTTTAGTTGCTTCATCTGTAAAGCTATAAGAAGATAAGTTGTTTTTTAAGCTTTCAAAATTATTTTTATAGATTTCTTGAATACGTATAAAATTACTTGGATTACCAACATCCATTGCGTTACTAATGGTTTTTACAGATGGTTTTGGACTGTACTCTTCAGTTTTTAAATAGTTGGTCACTACGTTGTTTTTGTTGTTTGAGGCTATAAAATGGTTGATTGGTAGACCTAATTGTTGTGCCATCATACCTGCACAAACGTTACCAAAGTTTCCGCTTGGTACAGAAAACACAATGTCTTTATGGGTATTGTGTAATTGCTTGTAAGCAAACATAAAGTAGAGTAGTTGTGGCAACCAACGTGCTACGTTTATAGAGTTTGCAGAGGTTAATTGCATTTTAGAAGTTAATTCTTCATCTAAAAAAGCACGTTTTACCATGTCTTGACAGTCGTCAAAAACACCATCAACTTCTAATGCTCTAATATTTTGACCTAAAGTAGTTAATTGCTTTTCTTGGATGTTGCTTACTTTTCCTGAAGGATATAAAATAACAACGTTAACACCTTTTATACCTAAAAACCCGTTTGCTACAGCTCCTCCTGTGTCTCCAGAAGTAGCTACTAAAACAGTAACCTCATTGGTGTTGTTTTGATTAAAATAGCCTAAACAACGTGCCATAAAACGTGCGCCAACATCTTTAAATGCCATAGTTGGTCCATGAAACAATTCTAAAGTTGAAATGCTCTTGTTTAACTGTATCACAGGAAAATCAAAAGACAAGGTCTCTTCAATAATAGTTTTTAAAATATCCTTCGGAATATCTGGTGTTACAAATTGTTGTAATGCTTGAAATGCAATTTGGGTATGGCTTAAAGTATCAATATTCTCAAAAAAAGAAACTGGTAATGGTGTAATACGTTCTGGAAAATACAAACCTCTATCTGGTGCTAATCCTTTTATGACTGCATCTTTAAAGGTAGTGTTTGGTGCTTTATGGTTTAGACTATAATAGTTCATTACTATTTTCGTTTATTTGTTTTTTGTTCATTTGAGATTCTTCATTACATTCAGAATGACAAATTATATCTTTATGTCAGTCTAAGCCAGTCGAAGACTTTAAAAAGCACTTCGACTAGCTCAGTGTTACAAAATTTGTTAAATTAACTTTCAATTATTCTTATTCCTTCAGTATTAATCTTAGACACATAGGTTTTAAAACTAATGTTTGTTTTAGAATACACGTCTTTCATAGCTTGTTCTACTTTATTAGCAGTTTCTATTCCTTTGCATAAAGTAAAAATTGAAGGTCCAGATCCCGAAATACCTGTGCCTAAAGCACCTGCTTTTAAGGTGTTTTCTTTTACTTCTTTAAAATATGGGATTAGCTGACTTCTATGTGGTTCAACTATAACATCGTTAAGCGATTCACTAAGTAATTTATAATCGTTTGTGTGTAATGCATGTACCAAACTACCAACATTTGCCCATTGTGTAATGGCGTTTTTTAATTGGATTTGTTTTGGTAATATAGCACGCGATTGGGATGTTTTAATTTCAATTTGCGGATGGATAATGACTGCGTATAAATTTGAAGGTGTTGGTAAAGCCACTATTTGTAATGGTTTTGTGTTTTTAACTAAAGTAAAACCACCAAAAATACCAGGCGCAATATTATCTGCATGTTCGCAACCACTTGCAATAGCTTCGCCTTTCATTGCAAAATCACTAAGCTCTGTTTGGTTATATGGTTGCCCTAATAACTGGTTTATAGCAAATACACTACCAGAAGCACTTGCAGAACTGCTACCAATACCGCTTCCTGGTTTTATGTTTTTATAGATCTCAATATCAAAACCACAATTTGGTTTTGCGTGATTGTATAAAGCTAAAGCCGAAACACTTGCCACATTTTTTTCTGCTTCAAAGGGTAAATCTGCACCAATTATTTTGGTAATTCTAATTCCTTTTTCTTCGGTTTTAGTAATTGTCATCTCGTCACCAATAGTGTCTAGGCAAAAACCTAAAACATCAAATCCACAAGAGACATTTGCTACAGTAGCAGGTGAGAATATTTTTATTTGGTTCATTTAAAAATTCATTTTTCATTTCCGCGAAAGCGGTAATCTTTGTAGTTGTCTTAAAAAGCAAGAGTGAGTACTGCTTGCAGTGACTGAACACTGTAAACTTATTTATTACCTATTCTTATAATATCTGCAAACAATCCAGATGCAGTTACATCTGCTCCAGCACCAGCTCCTTTAACTATTAAAGGCTGTTCTGGATACCTTTGTGTATGGAACATTACAATATTGTCTTTTCCTTCTAGGTTGTAAAATGGATGTCCTTCTGGGATTTGTTGCAAGCCTACTTTTGCTTTTCCATTTTTATATTCGGCTACATATTTTAATTGACAATTATTAGCTTTTGCAGACAGATAGAGCTTTTGGAAATGTGCTTCGTCTTCTATTAAAGTCTCATAAAAATCATCAACAGAACCGCTTTCTAAATTCTTTTTGGTTAGGAAAGGGTCATTTTCTATGTCTTCAATTTCCATTTCCATTTTATTTTCTCTAGCCAAAATCAATATTTTTCTAGCCACATCAATTCCGCTTAAATCGATACGTGGATCAGGTTCTGTATAGCCTTCAAATTGCGCTTGTTTTACTGTATCATGAAAGTTTTTTTTATCACTATAATTATTAAATACAAAATTTAAACTCCCAGATAAAACAGCTTTAATACTAATAACTTTATCACCAGAAGTAACTAGATTATTTAAGGTGTTAATTATTGGTAATCCTGCACCAACATTAGTTTCATATAAAAAAGGTGTATTATATTGTAATGATAAATCGTGTAAATTTTTATAGTTAGCATAGCTATTTGAACATGCAATTTTATTACATGCAACAACTGCAACGCTTTGTTTAAGATAAGCCTCATATATATTAGCAACATCTGCATTTGCGGTAATATCTACAAAAATGCTGTTTCTAAGATTTAGCTCTACAACTTTATTATAAAAGGTTTCAATACTAGATTTATCAGCATGATGAAATTGTGTTGCCCAATTATCTAAA
>JALZUT010000106.1 GCA_023300575.1 Olleya sp. | reverse complement strand
AAAATCATGCTCATCACCATCTGTTATTTTTAAGTACTCATCTAATTGCTTTACCAAATTTATAAAGTCTGTGTTATTAGAGTCTGTTCTAATTAATTTCAGCATTTTTAATTTGTAGCATTTAAACCCAAAGCTTTTCCTTTTTCTAACATTAAATTGAAGGCAGCTTCGTGCTCGTTTGGTATGTCACCTTCTAAAATGGCTTCTTTTATTGCTTCTTTAATAACCCCAATTTCTTTTGAAGGTTTTAAGTTGAATGTTTTCATAATCTCTTCACCTGAAACAGGAGGTTGAAAATTGCGCACATGGTCTTTTTCTTCAACTTCAATTACTTTTTCTCTAACTATTTTAAAATTATCATGGTATTTGTTAAACTTTTTAGGGTTCTTAGTTGTTATGTCTGCTTCGCAAAGTGTCATTAAATCGTCTACATAATCTCCTGCATCAAAAACCAAACGCCTTACTGCAGAGTCTGTTACAGTATCTTGAGCCAAAACTATTGGTCTAGAACTCAAGAAGACTAGTTTTTGTACAAATTTCATCTTATCATTTAAAGGCATTTTTAAACGCTTAAATAAATGATATACCATTTTAGAACCTTCAAATTCATGTCCATGAAACGTCCAACCCACTTTTTTACTAAAACGTTTTGTTGGTGCTTTTCCAATATCGTGTAATAAAGCAGCCCAACGTAACCAGAGGTCATCGGTATGTTTTGAGATGTTATCTACTACTTCTAAAGTGTGATAAAAGTTGTCTTTATGGCGTTGTCCTTCGACTTCGTCAATTCCTTTTAAAGCAGTGATTTCTGGTAAAACATACTGTAAAAGCTTAGTTTTTTCTAATAGAAGAAACCCTTTGGAAGGTATTTTGCTTTCTAGTATTTTATTTAATTCTACTATAATACGCTCGTTGGTAATAATTTTAATGCGTTCGCTATTTCGTGTAATAGCTTTAAGCGATTCGGCTTCAATTATAAAATCTAATTGGGTTGCAAATCGTATAGCACGCATCATGCGTAAAGGATCGTCACTGTATGTTATATCTGGATTTAAAGGTGTTTTAATTATTTTGTTTTGTAAATCTTCTACACCTCCAAATGGATCTAATAAATCCCCGAAATTAGCCTCAGATAAGTTTAAAGCTAAAGCATTTATAGTAAAATCACGACGATTTTGATCGTCTTGTAATGTTCCGTTTTTGACTATTGGATTACGGCTTTCTTCATTGTAAGATTCTTTACGCGCACCAACAAATTCGACTTCAATATCATCAAGCTTAAGCATTGCGGTCCCATAAGTTTTAAAAACTTGAACTTTTGGTTTGTTAGGTAGGTTTTTAGAGACTTGTTTTGCTAAATCAATACCACTTCCAATAGCTACAATATCAATATCTTTTGCATTACCACGTTTTAATAAATAATCACGAACAAACCCACCGATTACATAGCTGTCAAGATTTAATTCTTTAGCAGATTTAGAGATGATTTTAAATATATTATGTTTTAAAGCTTCTTTGTGATTCATTATTTTAACTGTACTATTCGCGTATAATTTTAATACCACTACTATTACTTAATTTTATAATAGTCGAAGGATTTCCTCCGTTTTTTTGTTGATGCAAATTTACGACATAATCCACACCTTTTATTACCGCTTCATCAATTTCTTTAAAGGATTTAGGTGTTGGTTTTCCAGACATATTTGCTGATGTAGAAACTATTGGTCGCCCTAAATAGCGAATTAGTTTTTTACAAAAATCATGGTCTACAATTCTTATTGCTAAAGTATTATCATCTGCTACTAAATTTTCTGCAACTCCAGCAGGAGCATCATAAATTACAGTAGTAGGTTTATCTGCAATATCTAAAATAGTATAGGCTATTTTAGGCACATTATCTACATGTCTTTCTAGCATACTGTAATTGTTTACCAAACAAACAAGCGCTTTATTGTTGTCTCTTTGTTTAAGTTTGTATATTTTTTGTACAGCACTAGCATTGGTTGCGTCGCAACCAATACCCCAAACAGTATCTGTTGGGTATAAAATGATATTACCTTGTTTTAGGTGTTTTAACGCTTCGTCTAAAAGAGTTGGAGTATCCATAAGTTTAAAATAATTTCAAAATCAATTACAAAAATACCTAAACAATAATAGTTTTAGCTTTTAAGAATTAGAAAAACTTATAATACCTTTATATTTGTTTTAAATTTAGAGAGAAGGAAAGCAAAAAGGAAAATGAATAAAGTTACAAATAAGCACTATCAAAATAACGCTAAAGTTTTAGATTACTTTATTCTAAATTATGATACTGAAGGCGAATCATTTGGTAATCAAGATCGTAATAGTCTAAAAACCTTTTTACTTGAAGACGAGAAACTAAACGTAAAATCTTTTAAAAAGCCTAATATTTTTAATAAAGTTGCGTATCAGTTTTTAAGAAAAGGAAAGGCGCAACGCTCTTTTGAATATGCAAATAAACTAAATACTTTAAATATAGGTACACCTAAACCTGTAGCTTATTACGAGTTTAAAGACGGTTTACTCTTTGGGAAAAGTTATTACATCAGTCAGCATATAGATTTTGATATTATGTATCGTGATTTGTGTACCAATTTAGACTACCCAAATCATGAGACTATCTTACGTGCTTTTACCAGATTTACATTCAATTTACATGAGAACAATATTAATTTTTTAGATCATTCTCCAGGAAACACTTTGATTAAAACAAATGGTGATGGCTACGATTTTTACTTAGTGGATTTAAACAGAATGAACTTTGAAGCCTTGAGTTTTGATAAGCGTATTAAAAACTTTGCTAAGCTAACGACTCTTAAAAGCATGGTCGAAATTATGAGTGATGAATATGCTAAATGTAGTAACCAAGAGTATGATATAGTCTTCAATTTAATGTGGCACTACACATTATCGTTTCAAAACGCATATGTCAATAAACGAGCTTTAAAAAAGAAATTAAAGTTTTGGAAAAAATAATACTAATTATTAATTGGTACAAGATTAATTCTTATTCCATAAACGGTATAATTTAATATACTTCAAAAAGGTTACATTGTAAGTTTGCACGCAAATTACAAAACCATTTAGTCCATCTAGAAAACCTAAACGTAAAAAATAGGCTTTAAAAAAAGCCCAAATTGGTCTGTAAATAATTTTCAAAATTGAAGACTTTTTACCTAGTTTATAGTAGGCTTTTGCAGCAATAGTCGAAAAACGTTCCACTTTAAGATTGTGTTCAGAATAGTCGCTATAAATCCAATGTAGCAAATTGCCTTTAATAAAACCAGCTGTTTTATCTTCTTTAATTTCAAAGCGATCATGTGGATTAATGCCTTTCCATTCGCCAGCATTTTTTTTAAATAAGCGTAACTTTTTATCCGGATACCAATCGGAATGTTTAATCCATTGCCCGCAATAATTATTTAGTCTATTACTATAATAACCATCTTTAATCCAGTTGTTTTTGATTTCAATTATTGATATTTTTAACTGATCTGACAAAGCTTCATCACCATCAAGTGATAAAATATAATCATAACTAGCTTGTTTTAAAGCAAAGTTTTTTTGTTCGATATACCCTAAAAATTCTTGCTTAATTACTGTTGCATTAAACTTATTACAAATGGTGATGGTACTATCTGTAGAGTAGGAGTCTACTACAATTATCTCGTCCACAACATCTTGAATAGAAGTTAAGCATTTTTCTAAATGCTCTTCTTCATTAAAAGTAATAATGACAGCAGATAATTTAATCATTGATTGTTTTTAATCGTTTAAGTTGTGTGTAAAAATAACTATTTTTACAATATATTAGCATTCAAACTAAAAGATGTCAAATCCAGAACTTTCAATAATCATAAGTACATACAATGCAGAAGCTTGGTTAGAAAAAGTACTATGGAGTTATGAAGCGCAAAGCTTTAATGATTTTGAAATCATCATAGCAGATGATGGCTCTAAACAACCAACTTTTGATTTGCTGTATAAGATGAAGCAATTGGTGTCTTATCCAATTATTCACGTTTGGCATGCCGATAATGGGTTTCAAAAAACGACAATCCTAAATAAAGCCCTATTAAAATGTAATGCAGATTATATATTAATGAGTGATGGTGATTGTAT
>JALZUT010000105.1 GCA_023300575.1 Olleya sp. | reverse complement strand
TATACAGTCTAAAGAGTTGAAAGCTGCTGGCATCCCTGTGTTACATTATTATTCTATGGGAAAAAGTGATAATGTTAAAGCCATAGCTAGTCAGGTTTTCTAATTGAAAAAGTATTATTTTTATAAAAAAAAGTTGTTATGAAGTTATTAAGTGTTTTGTTTACATGTTTAGTGTTATTTAGTTGTAGTTCTGATGATTCTTCACCACCAGTAAATCAATCAGAAGTTATTAACGAACCAGTTGATGACCCAGTTGATGATCCAGTTGATAACCAACAATCAGGCGAGTTAGATCCAAATAAAACACCTTCAGAAAATTTTGATTTATCCACATGGAATCTTAGTATACCAGATAATCAAGGGAATGGAACTGCTACGACTGTTACAGTTAGTCAAATTAATAATGGTTACGAAAATAACAGCTATTTTTATACTGGAGAAGATGGTGGAATGGTTTTTAAATGTCCTGTAGCAGGCTTTAAAACATCTTTAAACACACTATATACAAGAGTAGAGTTGCGAGAAATGCTTAGAGGTTCTAATACAAGTATCAATACTCAAGGTGTTAATAAAAACAATTGGGTCTTTGGTACTGCACCTACTTCAGATAAAATCGCAGCAGCTGGTTATGATGGTGAAATGAGTGCGACACTTGCAGTAAATCATGTTACAACAACTGGTAGTAATAGTCATATTGGTAGATTAATTATTGGACAAATACATGCTAATGATGATGAACCAATTAGAATATACTATAGAAAATTAATTGGTAATACATTAGGTTCTATCTATTTTGCACATGAACCTACAGATGGAAATGGAAATGAACAATGGTATGACATGATAGGCTCAAGAAGTAATAGTATTTCTAATCCCGCAGATGGTATAGCGCTTGACGAAAAATTTACTTATAATATCAAAACTGTTGGAGATATTTTAACAGTCACTATTATTAGAGAAGGAAAAGATGATGTTGTGACAACCGTTAATATGTCAAATAGTGGTTTTAATGTTGGTGGACAATATATGTATTTTAAAGCAGGTTTATACCATTTAAATAATTCAGGAAATGATGATGACTATGCACAAGTCACTTTTTATGCTTTAGAAAAATCACATACAACAAATTAATAGAGCATTTTAAAACGCCTATATTTGATTTAATGTTATCTAAAAAAACAAAATACGGCATTAAAGCCTTAAACTATCTAGCAAAACAAGATGCTTTTGTTCCGGTTAGAATTGCTACTATTTCTGAAAACGAAAATATCTCTTTAAAGTTTTTAGAGAGCATATTATTGTCGCTTCGTAAAAACGGATTTTTAGGTTCTAAAAAAGGAAAAGGTGGTGGCTATTATCTGCTTAAAGCCCCTAAGGACATTTCAATGACAGCTGTTATGCGCGTTTTAGAAGGTCCAATTGCTATGGTACCTTGTGTTAGTTTAAATTTTTATGAAAAATGTAACGACTGTCCAGACGAAAATGAATGTGCAGTTCATAAAATAATGCTAAAAGTACGTGATAATACACTTGAAATTTTCAGGAATACTACATTAGCAGATTTGTCAAATTAACAAAATCTTACTTTCTTTTTACCATATTCTTAGTGCTTATTTTGCGTATTTTATATAGATTTGTAAAATTATCCTACTAGTTCTATAGGATAATAATAATTGAGTAAATAATGAGTATAGAAAAAGTTTTGAAATCAGTTATTGAACTAGAGAAAAAGGAAAATGTTTCCGAATAAAAAATTAAGAGTAGTATTGTTAAAACAGTTAGTTACAGAGTAATTTGTACAATAACTGCAGCCTTAATATCTTATGTAATAACAGGTGCTTATGGCTTTAGCTTTCTCTATTGGAGGAATAGAATTAGTTTCTAAAATAATATTATACTTTTTTCATGAACGTACATGGAATAAAATTAAATGGGATTATAAAATGAAATTAAACAACTTAGATATAACTAGTCTAAATATTCTTTTAAGACACAAAACTCCAACCGATATTGTTAAATGGGCACTCAACCTAACAGACAATAGAATTGTTACAACAAGTTTTGGCATCTATTCATCTGTGCTATTATCAACTATTAATAAACAAGACAAAACTATTAAAGTGATTTGGTGTGATACCTTATATAATCAACCAAGTACTTATCTGCATGCAAATAATTTAATTTCAAAATACGAATTAAATATTTTGAAATATAAATCATTAAAAACTAAAGAGGAAATAGATGCAACCATTGGCTTGCCAAATTTAGACGATGATAATCATAATCAGTTCTCTGAGGTTGTAAAACTCGAGCCTTTTAGACGTGCTTTAAAAGAAAACGCGCCTGATTTATGGTTTACTAATATTAGAGTAAGACAAACAGAATACAGAAGCGAAAAAGATATTTTAAGTTTTAGTAAGGATGGAATTTTAAAAGTAAGTCCATTTTATTATTGGAGCGATTTTGATTTAGATAACTATATATTAGTAAATAATTTGTCAAAAAACACAAATTATTTTGATCCAATCAAAGCATTACAAAATAGAGAGTGTGGTATACACTTACAATAAAATTAAGCTTTTTCCAGAGTTATAGACACAACTGTAATCTTCAATTAATCATTTATAATACAATCTAATACGATTCTGTAATAATTTATTTTACTTTTACAGCCCTAACAAAATCGATTGATGAAGTTTTTTTTAAGTTTTTTAATCTTATTATGTGTTACATTTTCTAAAGCTCAGCAAGAAAAAGATCCCTATACTTTAGAAGCTAATTATTTTTACGGAAATATTGCCGAACACAGCAATGATATCTCACATTTGATAGCTGCTCATCCATCTGGTGTTATGTTAAGTTTTAATCAAAAAACCTTCGGTAAAAATGCTTGGGAAAGCAGATTTAATTACCCAGATTATGGTGCTTCTTTTATCTATCAAGATTTTAAAAATGAAACCTTAGGGGAAAATTATGGGCTTTATGCGCATTATAATTTCTATTTTTTAAAACGACATTTGATGTTTAGAGTAGGTCAAGGTTTGTCTTATAATACAAACCCTTATGATCGCGTTTCAAATTTTAGAAACAATGCATTTGGTTCAGATTTACTAAGTAGTACTTATTTGATGCTCAATTATAAAAAGGAAAACATCATTAATGGTTTAGGTATACAAGCGGGATTGTCTTTAATTCATTATTCTAATGCTAATGTAAAAGCGCCTAACAGTTCTGTAAATAGTGTTACGCTTAATATTGGTATTAACTATCTTTTAGATGCAGATAACCAACCAGATTACATCCCAAATACAGAAAACAAAATTTTTTCAGAGCAGGTTAAATATAATTTTGCATTTAGATCAGGAGTAAACGAAAGTGATATTATTGGTACAGGTCAATTTGTTTTTTACATTGCTTCGGCTTATGCTGATAAACGTATTAATAGAAAAAGTGCTATACAATTTGGAGCAGATGTATTCTTTTCTAATTTTTTAAAGCAACATATTAGATATCAGTTTATAGCCTTGCCATCCGAAGGTTCAACAGGACAAGAAGACTACAAGCGTGTTGGACTTTTTGTTGGTCACGAGTTGTTTATTAATAAAATATCTTTGATTACCCAATTAGGGTATTACGTGTATTATCCCTTTGATTTTGAAGGGCGAGTATATAACCGTATTGGTTTAAAACGTTATATTAATAACAAGTGGTTTGCTGCTATAACCTTAAAGGCACACGCAGCAAAAGCAGAAGCAGTAGAATTAGGAATAGGAATTAGGCTTTAAAAAAAATATCATTTCTGGGCTTTGTACTGAGCCTGTCTAGGTGTAGACAAAAAATCTAAGATTCAGCGAAGCTAATCGACAATATAGAATTATGAAAAATTTTACATACATATTACTTTTAGTCACACTATTTGCTTGTAATTCAGAAAGTGCACCAGACTGTTTCCAGAACGCAGGAGATATTATGCAAAAGGAAGTTGAAGTTGCAACATTTTTTGAAATCACAACGTTTAAAGATGTAGAACTCTTTATATCTGAAGGCGCAACACAAAAAGTAATTATAGAAACAGGTGAGTTTTTAATGAACGATATTGAAGTTGTTGTAGAAAATGAAAGACTATTTTTAAAAGATAATAATACGTGTAACTTAACAAGAGATTTTGGGCTAACTAAAATCTACGTTACAACACCAAATGTGACCGAAATTAGAAATAGTAGTCAGTTACCAGTAAGTAGTTTAGGTGTTTTAAATTTTGAAACACTAAGACTTATATCCGAAAATTCTAGCGGAGATTTTAATAATGTTGGTGATTTTAATGTAGAAGTCAATTCAACTAACCTAAGAATAGTAACTAATAATTTCTCTAATATTTTAGCATCTGGAAGTACAGTAAACCTTAATATTACATTTGCTTCTGGAGCAGGACGTTTTGATGGACGTTTTTTAACAGCTCAAAACGCAACTATTTTTCATCGTGGGACTAATGATATGGTTGTCAATCCGCAACAATCCTTAACTGCAAATTTAGTAAGTACAGGTAATGTAATCTCAGTTAATACACCACCAACACAAGACATACAAGAACAATTTACTGGTCGTGTGATTTTTGAGTAAATTACTTTGTAGGCAGGAATCTATTTGTCAGAAATTGTAAATATCAAGTCAGCTTTTTGAAGTTTAAAAAGTTGAATCTCGTTCTAAAGTTGAAATTGCTTTTTCCTTTATATAAAAACTAGGTTAAAACAACTTTATCATTAAAAACAACAATTAACTAGTCAACTCTCTAAACATAGTCTCCAGACTCGCATTTTTCTGGTTAAGTTGTAATATTTTCAACTCATTATCATGAGCAAAATCAAAAACATGACTACGCATGTCTTCTTGGGTAGAAAACGTGATTTCGTAAATAAAATCATGTGTGTTTTTTGCGTTTTTTGCATTTGGTAATTTTAAAAGAAATGCTTCTTCAACTCTATAATCAAACTCGACAATAACAATTTGTTCTTGTCCGTCTCTAAGTGCTGCAAGTTTTTTATTGGCAACAATTTCACCTTTATTAATAATAATAACACGATCACACATCGCTTCTACTTCTTGCATAATGTGTGTGGATAGAAATACCGTTTTTTCTTTACCAATGGTTTTAATAAGGTTTCTAATATCTACTAATTGGTTTGGATCCAAACCAGTTGTAGGTTCGTCTAAAATCAAAACTTCTGGATCATGTAACAAAGCATTAGCCAAGCCTACACGCTGTCTGTAACCTTTAGAAAGTTGTCCAATAGTTTTATGCGCTTCTGGTGTTAAACCAGTTAATTCAATAACCTCTTCAACTCTAGATTTACCGACTTTATAGACTTTAGCATTAAACGTTAGATACTCTCTAACATATTGATCTAAGTATAACGGATTGTGTTCTGGTAAGTAACCAACACTTTTTTGAACACTTTGTGTTTGCGTTTCAATATCATGTCCATTGACTTCTGCATGACCATCGGTTGGATTGATATAAGTGGTTAAGATTTTCATCATGGTACTTTTTCCAGCTCCATTTGGACCTAAAAAACCAACAATCTCTGGACGACTTACTTCAAAAGAAATATTATTTAAAGCCTTTTGTGTACCGTAAACTTTAGTTATGTTTTCAACCTTAATAGACATAAATGTAATTTGTAATCAAAAATAGACATTCTGTAATTTAATCCCTAGATTATTAATAAATCTTTAATTCTGTTATAAAAACATTAAAAATAGAGAGTTAGTATTTTGATTTGTCATTTAATTATTTAATTTAGCATAATAAATATAATATCTCTATAGCGAAAATCACAAAATGAACACATTATTTAACACATATTATAACTGGAACTATTTCTTTTTTAGCAAAAAGAACGAGGCGTTATGTATATAAGTTAACAACATATATTTACAAAAAGTCTCGATAATTATCGAGACTTTTTTTATACAAAAAAATTAAACTAATAATTGTGATAACAACAGTAGGTATACAAGGTATAAAAGGATCGTTTCATCACATTGTGTCTCAACAGTATTTTGAGAGCTGTGTAGAAGCCATTCCGTTTTTGTCCTTTGATGATACTGTAGACAGTTTGCTAAACAAGAAAACAAATGCTGCTATAATGGCAATAGAAAACTCTATTGCAGGCTCAATAATTTCTAATTATGCGTTAATAGACAACAATAATTTACACATTGTTGGCGAGCATTATTTAGATATTCAGCATAATTTAATGGCACTTCCAAACCAAACCATTAAGGATATAAAAGAAGTGTATTCGCATCCTATGGCGTTGTTACAATGTAAAGTATTTTTCAAAAACCATCCTCATATTAAGTTAATTGAAGATAAAGACACTGCAGAGGTTGCAGAACGCATTCAGAAAAAGCAATTAAAAGGTGTTGCAGCAATTGCTAGTAAGTTAGCAGCTCAGATTTTTGAATTAAATATTTTAGCACAAAGCATTCAAACTATAAAGGAAAACGAAACTAGGTTTGTAATTGTAAAACGAAGTAATTCTACAATTCTAGAAAATCAAATAAATAAAGCCTCAATTAAATTTGAGTTAGATCATAAAAGAGGAAGCTTAGCGACCATTTTAAATGTCATGAGCGATTGTAAATTAAATTTAACTAAAATACAATCATTACCGAAAATTGAAACACCTTGGCAATATGCTTTTTTTGTAGATGTTACTTTTGAAAACTATAAGGATTTTCAAAAAGCAAAAGCGGTTATGACCATAATGGCAACACATTTTAAAATTTTAGGTCAATATAAAAATGCAAAAAACTAATGGAAGTCGCAAAAAGATTACATAGCGTTGAAGAATACTATTTTTCAAAAAAACTTAAAGAAGTTAATAGCCTTAAAGCTAATGGTAAGCCTATTATTAACTTAGGTATTGGTAGCCCAGATTTGAAGCCACCAAGTAAAGTAGTAACTGCTATAACCAATAGTCTAAGAGATCCTACAGCACATAAATACCAAAGTTACCAAGGATTACCAGAGTTAAGAGAAGCAATCGCTCAATTCTATGCAGCACATTATAAGGTTGCTATAAATCCAGCAACAGAGGTATTACCATTAATGGGAAGTAAGGAAGGTATCATGCACATTTCTTTAACGTTTTTAAATGTAGGCGACGCTGTTTTAATTCCAAATCCAGGTTATCCGACTTATGCTGCTGTTACCAAATTAGTACAAGCAAAACCAATAACTTATAATCTAGATGAAGGTACTAATTGGTTGCCAAATATTACCGAACTAGAACAGCAAGATTTAAGTAAAGTAAAATTGATGTGGATTAGTTATCCGCATATGCCTACAGGTGCAAAAGCAACAATTAAAGATTTAGAAAATATCGTAAAATTTGCTAAAAAGCATGATATTTTGTTAGTAAATGATAATCCGTATAGTTTTATTTTAAATGAAAAACCTACAAGTATCTTTAATGTAGAAGGTGCAAAAGAGGTCTGCTTAGAGCTAAATTCGTTAAGTAAAACCTTTAATATGGCAGGTTGGAGAGTTGGTATGTTATTAGGTAATAAGACGCTTTTAAATTCAGTTTTAAAAGTAAAAAGCAATATGGATTCAGGTATGTTTTATGGTGTGCAAAAAGGTGCAATTGCTGCTCTACAATGTTCTAAAATCTGGTACACAAGCTTAAATAGTATCTATGAAAAACGCAGACAATTAGTTTGGCAATTAGCCAAAAAACTCAATTGTACATTCGATACATCTGCAAGTGGATTATTTGTTTGGGCAAAACTTCCGGAAGGCTTGAAGTCTGAAAAATTTATAGATAAACTACTTAATGAAAACAATATTTTTATTGCGCCAGGTACTGTTTTTGGAAGTCAAGGAGAAGGTTATGTTAGGTTTTCACTTTGTGCAGAAGAAGACGATTTAGAAGAAGCGATAAATAGAATTTTATAATGAAAAACATATACATAATAGGAACTGGATTAATTGGCGGAAGCCTGGCTTTAGACTTAAAAAAGTTGTTGCCAGAATCTGTTATTAGCGGTATTGATAAAAGTGAAGCACATTTAGTTGAAGCTTTAGAACTTGGTGTGATAGATAAAAAAGCAACTTATACAGATTTGCATGATGCAGATTTGGTAGTACTTGCAATACCTGTAGATGTTGCAGTTGTCGAGTTGCCAAAAGTATTAGATGCCATTTCAGATTTTTCTATTGTAGTAGATGTTGGATCAACCAAGCAAGCTATTTGTAATGTGGTTGCCGATCATCCTAAAAGACGTAATTTTTTAGCAATGCATCCAATAGCAGGAACCGAATTTTCAGGACCAAAAGCAGCAGTTTTAGATCTGTTTCAGCATAAAACAAATATTATTTGCGAAGTAGAAAAAACAGCTTTTAAACTACAAGAACAGGTAATTAATGTGTTTAATAAAATAGGAATGCGTATGCGCTACATGCATCCAGAGTCGCATGATAAACATATTGCTTACGTATCTCATTTGTCACACATAAGTGCTTTTATGCTAGGTAAAACAGTAATAGAAAAAGAAAAAAACGAACGCGACATTTTTGATATGGCAGGTTCTGGTTTTGAAAGCACAGTGCGTCTAGCCAAAAGTAGTCCAGCAATGTGGACGCCAATTTTTGAGCAAAATAAAACGAATGTAATTGACTCTTTAAACGACTATATAAAAAACTTAACTCAATTTAAAGAGTTAATTGAAGCAGACGATTTTGAAAGTGTTTTTAATGAAATGAAAGATACCAATTACATCAAACAAATATTAAACGGATTACAATAGATAAAAGAAAATAGAATAGCGAATAAAGAGCAGAGAAAATAATGATGGTTAACATCAAATAAGAATTGAAACTAAATTAAGTCTTTACTCTTGGTTCTTTTTTCTTAAAATTAAAATTATTATGGAAAACAAAAAAGAAATGAGAAACTGGTTGGATGCCATGAATTTGGACCATCCTATTGTAATCGCTGGACCTTGCAGTGCAGAGACCGAAGCGCAAGTGTTAAAGATAGCTCACGAGCTAAAAGATACAGATGTAAGTTACTACAGAGCTGGTATCTGGAAGCCCAGAACACGACCAGGAATGTTTGAAGGCGTTGGTGCTTTGGGTTTAAACTGGCTAAAAAAGGTAAAAGAAGAAACAGGAATGAAAACCTGTACAGAAGTAGCAAATGCAGCTCACGTTAAATTGGCTATCGAGAATGATGTTGATTTACTTTGGATAGGTGCACGTTCTACAGTAAGTCCGTTTATCATGCAAGAATTGGCAGATGCTTTAGCAGGAACCGATAAGATTGTACTAGTTAAAAACCCAGTAAATCCAGATTTAGCCTTATGGTTAGGTGGTATAGAACGTTTATATACTGCAGGAATTAAAAATTTAGGCGCAATACACAGAGGGTTTTCTACTTATGAGAAAACAAAGTATAGAAACATTCCAGAATGGCAAATAGCAATCGAGTTTCAAAACAGATTTCCTGATTTGCCTTTAATTAATGATCCATCTCATATTACAGGAAAACGCGATATGGTTTTTGATGTATCACAAACTGCTTTAGATCTAAACTTTGATGGTTTAATGATAGAGACGCATACAGATCCTGATAATGCTTGGAGTGATGCTGCACAACAAGTAACACCAGATGCATTAGTGCAAATGATGAAAGATTTAAGAATTAGAAAAGAGTCTGATCCAGAAGCAGAGTATAATAAAGAACTAACAAATTTAAGAGCGCAAATTGATGTTGTAGATAATCAATTAATAGATTTAATGGGCAAGCGTATGCAAGTTGCAGACGGAATTGGAGCATTAAAAAAACAGAAAAACGTAGCAGTTTTACAAAGTAAACGTTGGAATGAGATTTTAGGTAAAATGGTCTTACAAGGAGACGAAAAAGGATTAAGTGAAGAGTTTATCCTTAAAATGTTTAAAGCCATTCACCAAGAATCAATTAACCATCAAGAAAAAGTAATTAAATCATAATAAAAAAAGCCTCTTAAATTTTAAGAGGCTTTTTCTGTTAATATACATTTGGATACTTTCCCTCAATCAAAAGTACTGTTCACTCATTATTGGTTTTGTGTATTGGTCTTGTTAAGTAGTTTTGAGATATAACTCTTAAAACTAAATAACAATGAAATATCAATTACTTTTTTTATTTGCATTAATACTATCACTAAATGTTAATGCACAATCAAAAATATTAGGAAATATATCTGATTCAATAGGCGTGTTAAGTGACGCAAATATTATAATTAAAGGCACAGAAAAAGGCACGATTAGCGATTTAAAAGGCGATTTTGAAATAGAAGCAAAACCAAACGACACCCTTTCAATTTCTTATTTGGGTTATGGCACAAAAGAAATTGTAGTAAAAAAACAGAAAAGTATTACTATTACTTTGGATGTTGATAATACTTTGGATGAGGTAGAGGTTGTTGCATTTTCATCTAGGACAGTGTCTTGTAGCAGAGGATGCACAACAAGCACTAGATGTGGTGTTTGTTGTTATGCTTATGGTTTAAAAATAATGCAATTAGAAGATCAAGATATAAAACAAGTTATGCTATATCCAAACCCTTCATCTACTGGTTTTTTTAACTTAAAAATGTTTAAAGACTATAAAACAGTTAAGATACAAGTAACCACTATTTCTGGTCAAATAGTTTTGTGTAATTCATTTCAGAATGTGAATAAAACGGTGAGTTTAGATTTGTCAAAATTGACTTCAGGAATTTATATAATTAATACCATTGCAGATGATAAAATGTTGCCTGCTAAAAAAGCAATTAGAGGTTAAGTCATTTTCATTTAAAAAGCGTTATTTTGTAGCTTATTTAAATTAATGACAGGACGCATTTATAAATCTACAGGAAGTTGGTACACCGTAAAGACCCAATTAGGTCAGACTTACGAGTGCAGAATAAAAGGAAAGTTTAGATTAAAGGATATTAAAAGCACCAATCCAATTGCTGTTGGGGATTTTGTTGACTTTGAACTAGATACCAAAAGTGATGAAGAAACAGGTGTGATTAATACCATTCATGATAGAGACAATTATATTGTGCGTAAATCGGTAAACCTATCTAAGCAAACGCATATTATTGCGTCTAACATTGACCTGGTTTTTTTACTAATAACTATAGATAATCCACCAACTTTTACCAGTTTTATAGATCGTTTTTTAGTTACAGCAGAAGCGTATCATATAAAAGCAGTTTTATTATTTAATAAAATAGACACCTATAATCAAGATACTTTAGATGAAGTAAGTTATTTGGCTCATGTTTACAGAGAAATTGGATACGAATGTATTAATATATCTGCAAAAACAGGAGAAAATTTAGATAAGGTAAAGTCTTTAATGACAGGTAAAGTAAGCATGTTTACAGGTCATTCTGGTGTAGGAAAATCAACTTTGGTTAATACAATAGAACCTAGCTTGGATTTAAAAACTAAAGCCATTTCTTCTCAACACATGCAAGGACAACACACCACAACTTTTGCAGAGATGTTTGATCTTAGTTTTGATGCTAAAATTATTGACACACCAGGAATAAAAGGGTTTGGAGTCGTAGATATAGAAAACGAAGAAGTAAGTGATTATTTTCCAGAATTTTTTAAACTGAAACAAGATTGTAAATTCAATAATTGTTTACACATCGAAGAACCAAAATGTGCAGTTAAACAAGCTTTAGAAAAAGATGAAATTGCGGCATCTAGATACAGAAGTTATGTAAAGATTATTGAAGGTGAAATAGAACATTACAGAACCGATATTTGGGAAAAAGAATAATTATTAGTTCCTGCAAGGCGAAGTGCCAAATTTGATTTGGTATCTAAACTTAAAAGGTGTAATTAAAATAAAAAGAGCTCCGCTTTCGCGGAAAGTAACATGAAAGCAGTTATCCAAAGAGTATCAAAAGCAGTTGTTACTATTGATCAAAAAATAGTAGCAAATATAAATAATGGACTTTTAGTCTTGCTTGGTATTGTTGAAGAAGATACACAAGAGGATATTAATTGGCTAGTCAATAAAATAGCAAATTGCCGTATTTTTTCTGATGAAAATCAGGTTATGAATTACTCACTAATAGATACAAAAGGAGACGCAATTGTAGTCAGTCAATTTACATTACACGCAAGTACAAAAAAAGGAAACAGACCAAGTTATATTAAAGCGGCAAAGCCAGATTTTGCAATACCTTTATACAACCAATTTGTAAACACTTTTGAAACCGTTTTAGGCAAGTCAATACAAACAGGACAGTTTGGAGCAGACATGAAAATAGAGTTATTAAACGATGGTCCAGTAACAATAATTATAGACTCAAAAAATAAAGAATAAAA
>JALZUT010000104.1 GCA_023300575.1 Olleya sp. | reverse complement strand
AAAATCCATATATTAACAAAAGCATTATTTGTCCCTACATCTGGATGCTGAAATTGAAGAAGCAGGTCAGCAGTATTAGGGTGTGTTACATCTGCTGAAATTGTAATACTAGTAATTGTATTAGAATCTGGTATATTTATAGAGTTAAATAAAGGTGTTCCTTGACCTGGAGCTGTTGCAGTACCTGTTCCATCTGGTATAGCAAGACCTAAATTTTGAGCAGAAGAGTAAGTTGTACATGTGGTAACAACTGTTGTACCTATTGCAAAATCAGTATCGTTTACATTAAAAAAGATATTACCTTCACCTTCTACCATAATTCTACAAAAAGCAGCTTGAATATTTGGAACCATTATATCATGTGACCCATCATTTGGTACATTAGAAGCTAATACAGTATCAAAAGTAACTCCACCATCTGTAGAAAGTAAAATGTTAACATTAGGTGTGTTTACACCAGGAGCTAAAGCAGTACCTGCAACGTCCCACATAATCGTTTCTGTACTCCCTTCTGCCCAAGAAATACCACTTGCATTTTGAGACGTTACAACAAATGGTCCATCAGTCGCATCTACAGTAGCAGTCATCTCATCTACAGCAGTTTGACCACCAGCAGCATTATTATCTCTAACTGTTAATCTAAAATCTTCTGTTCTTCCAACTGAAGATAATACTTCCCAAGTTGAAGAAACACCTCCTCCAGAAATTATATCTTCTAATCTTGGTATGTATCTAATATTGTCCGAAGTCCCTTCAAAAGACCTTACTAATGGACCTACAGTGTTTGTTTCTAAAGGAAGTCCTGCTGGACCTAAATCATATTGTTCCCAAGTATATGTATGTGATCCTATTCCATCCGGATCTGTAGAAGCACCTATAAGTTTAAAAGGAGTTGATTTAGGTATAACAAAATCAGCACCTGCATTAGATGTAGGAGCACTATTCCCTGTTGGTGTCTGAGCTGCACATTGACTGTTACCTACAGTAATATTATCCCAAATCATTTGTATACTTTTTTGATGAAAATAGGCGTCACTATTATTTTGTACATTTTGTGGTGCACAAATTCCAGCATACGCCATTATTGTAGTACCACTAGCTACTTCGTAAGCATTAGAAGCGGATCTCTCACTTGGTCCACAGGATCCTGCTGTACCATTCCATGTATGTGGTGCACCAAATTGGTGCCCTAATTCATGTGCAACAAAATCTATATCATATGGGTCACCTACAGGATTAGGTAACCCTGTAATACCTCTTGCTTTATTACCTGTACATGGAGAGTTTAATTGAGCTAAACCTCCTCCACCTGTACTAAAGGTGTGACCAATATCGTAATTAGCAAATCCAATAGCTCCATTTATTACTGTTTGGCTTTCGTTAATTAAAGCACCTGCATTATTATTAGAGAACGAGTCAGAATTAATGAATATAATACTCTCATTATTTGCAACAAGAGTCATTGTTAATGATAAATCTCTTTCGTAAACAAAATTGTTTCTATTTATAGTCACAACCATCGCAGCTAATACTGCTGTTCTTTTAGCAGCTTCTGTATCAGCAGCTACCAAACCAGCAGCTTGCCAATGAAAAGAAGCATATTCTATTGTGCATGCAAGTGCTAATCTAAAGTTTCTTAATATCCCATCGTTAGGGTTAATCGCATTTCTAGAAGCGGATTCAAGTGGTAATTCTGTAGGTTGGTCTTCAACACCACACTCCCATGGTTGATCTAAAATTGGTAAATCACGTTTTGCATATACAATGTAATCATTACCATTTTTAGTATAAGGATCAATAAACTCTATTCCAACACCATTTTTAAATGACATTGTATGTAAACCTTGAGGCGTAATACTAAACCTCATAATATTAGTAGGATTGGTAATACTTGTACCTATATAGGTCTTGATATTAGGATATTTTGCTTGCAATTCTGGCTCCATTATAGAAGCTTCTTCTACAGAAAAGTTTTCAAAATCTCCGTTTGAGGTAGGAAATGTAACCGTTTTAGTTAAACTGGTTACTTGATTTTTACTTGGCGCATCACTTAAATATATTTTTAAAGCGTCTAGATTAAGTGTATACAAATTTGATTTTAGCGGTTCGGTTTTTCTAAAATTTAATTGGTTTTTTGATGCTTGACTTTTAGAGGTTTTACCCCATAATGATTGGTCATTTTGAGAATTAACTGTAAGTGAAAACACAAAAAACAGCGAAAAAATTAAGTAAAAATGTTTCATGATTTAAAAGTTATATTTATTACTAATAAGTATATGTATATGACTGCTAAGTTAATTTTTATATTACTAACTAACAATTAATTAAAGTTAAAAATCTTTATATTTGGAATTATGAAACATGTTTTCCTTCTTTTTTTTATTATTATAGCCTCTTGTCAAGTTAAAAAAGAATTAGTTGATGATTCTAATTTCACTAATAAACAATCTCAATCAAATTGTCCTGAAGATGGTGTATGTACCTTTGAAGTAATAAAAAACAAATCTGCCGAAATCAAAAAAGATGAATTTGGTGCATCTTATTTAAACCTGTCTAAAAGTGAAAATGTCTTATTAAAGTTTGAGTACATTAAAAACGAAATACCAAACACCCAAGATAGTAGTTATATTGAAATTATTTACCTAGAATTAACACTAGGGAAAAACGGCTATCAGATAAAAGATATTAATAATAACGCTATTTTTGGCAGACTTTGTTTTTGTAGAGGCCAAACTGGATATTATGAAATTGTAGATAACAACTTAAAGTTTACTAAAGTAAGTGAAGCTACTTATAATATTAATTTAGACTTTAAGATTAATGAAGTGCCTCAGGTTATTTCTAAAATCAATGAAACATTTAGCATAAAATAAAAAGCGACTTTTTAAGTCGCTTTTTTATTATTTATTCTTCGATTTGTTTTTCAATCACAAAATCTTCCATAAATTTTGTGGTGTAGTTACCAGTTAAATAATCTGGATGTTCCATTAATTGTCTATGAAAAGGGATTGTTGTTTTGATACCTTCTATTACAAACTCGTCTAAAGCACGTTTCATTTTATTGATAGCTTCTTCTCTAGTTTGCGCTGTTGTAATTAACTTAGCAATCATAGAGTCATAATTTGGCGGAATGCTATAACCTGCATAAACATGTGTATCTAAACGTACACCATGACCTCCTGGAGCATGTAATGTTGTGATGCGTCCTGGTGAAGGTCTAAAATCGTTAAACGGATCTTCTGCATTAATTCTACATTCAATAGAGTGTAATTGAGGTAAATAATTTTTACCAGAAATTGGCACACCAGCTGCTACTAAAATCTGCTCTCTAATTAAATCAAAATCTATTACTTGCTCAGTAATTGGATGCTCTACTTGAATACGTGTATTCATTTCCATGAAGTAAAAGTTTCTGTGTTTATCTACCAAAAACTCTACTGTTCCTGCTCCTTCATATTTTATATATTCTGCTGCTTTAACTGCTGCATCTCCCATTTTTTTACGCAATGCTGTTGTCATAAAAGGAGAAGGTACTTCTTCTGTTAATTTTTGATGACGACGTTGTACTGAGCAATCTCTTTCTGAAAGGTGACATGCTTTACCTGTCGAGTCCCCAACAACTTGAATTTCAATATGCCTTGGCTCTTCAATAAGTTTTTCCATGTACATATCATCGTTCCCAAATGCAGCTTTTGATTCTTGTCTTGCAGAATCCCATGCATCTTTTAACATGTCTTCAGACCATACAGCACGCATTCCTTTTCCACCACCACCCGCAGTTGCTTTAAGCATAACAGGATAACCGGTTTCTATAGCAAGTTTTTCGCACTCTTTAAAATCTTTTATAATACCTTCACTTCCTGGCACACAAGGAACACCAGCTTCTTTCATGGTTTCTTTAGCTGTTGCTTTATCTCCCATTTTTGAAATCATCTCTGCAGAAGCACCAATAAATTTTATACCGTGTTCTTCACAAATTTGAGAGAATTTTGCGTTTTCTGATAAAAATCCATAACCTGGATGTATCGCGTCTGCATTAGTTATTTCTGCTGCAGCTATAATGTTTGATATTTTTAGATAAGACTCACTACTTGCTGGTGGCCCTATACAAACTGCTTCATCAGCAAACTTTACATGAAGGCTATCTGCGTCTGCTGTAGAATATACAGCGACGGTTTTAATACCCATTTCTTTACAAGTTCTAATAACACGAAGTGCTATTTCTCCTCTATTGGCAATCAATATTTTTTTAAACATAACTTTCGTTTTAAAAATTCAGTTTCCAATCACCAGATTCCAAATAATTTGGTTTTGGGATTTTGTAGATTGGAATTTTCAATTGTTATGATGGATCAACCAAGAATAATGGTTGATCAAATTCTACAGGAGAAGAATCGTCTACTAATATTTTAACTATTTTACCTGATACTTCAGATTCAATTTCGTTAAATAATTTCATTGCTTCTATTACACATAAAACATCACCTTCTGCTATAGTTTGTCCTACTTCTACAAATAAAGGCTTATCTGGTGCCGGTTTTCTATAAAAAGTACCAATTATTGGTGATTTTATTGTGATGTATTTTAAATCCTCATCAGAAGCTGCTGCAATAGCATCTGTACTTGCTGTTCCTGCTACAGGAGCTGCCTGCATTGGTTGTTGCATTGGCATTTGTGCTTGCATTGGCATTTGCTGAACATAAGTAGTTTCTGTTTCAGAACCTGTTCGTATTGTAATTTTTACGTCGTCTGTTTCTAATTTAACCTCGCTTGCACCAGACTTGGCAACAAATTTAATTAGGTTTTGAATGTCTTTTAAATCCATAATTATAAGTTATTAATTTAGTTTTAGTTAGTTAGAATTATATGCCCATTTTAAATAAATAGAACCCCAAGTAAATCCTCCTCCAAAAGCAGCAAAAATTAAATTATCGCCTTTTTTAAGTTTAGATTCAAAATCGTTAAGTAATAGTGGTAAAGTTGCAGATGTAGTGTTACCATATCTGTGTATGTTTTTCAAGACTTTTTTGTCTTCTAAATTCATTCTCTTAGCAGTTGCATCAATGATACGCATATTGGCTTGATGAGGAACTAACCAAGACACGTCATCATGAGATAGGTTATTACGTTGCATTATTTTTTCGCAAGCATCAGCCATATTTGATACTGCAAATTTAAATACCGTAAGACCATCTTGATGTACAAAATGCTGTCTTTTGTCTATAGTTTCTTTTGATGATGGCAATATAGATCCTCCAGCTTCAATCTTTAAAAACGCTCTTCCAGAACCATCACTTCTTAAATATTCATCTTGTAGACCTAAACCTTCTTCATTTGGTTCTAATAAAGCAGCACCTGCACCATCTCCAAAAATAATGCATGTAGAACGGTCTGTATAGTCTATAATAGACGACATTTTATCTGCACCAATAAGTAGTATTTTTTTATAACGTCCAGATTCTATATAACTAGTAGCTGTAGATAAACCGTAAAGAAAGCTAGAACAAGCAGCTTGCAAATCATATGCAAATGCATTTGTAGCTCCAATTTCGGTTGCCGTATAGACAGCGGTAGAAGCAACTAACATATCTGGTGTTGTTGTACCAACAATAACCATATCTATTTCTTTTGGATCAATGTTGCGTTTTTTAAGTAAATCTTTGGCTGCGTTTATGGCAAGAAAAGAGGTTCCTTTACCTTCTTCTTTAAGAATTCTTCGTTCTTTGATTCCTGTCCTAGAAGTGATCCATTCATCATTAGTATCAACAAGTGTTTCTAAAACTTTATTGGATAAAACATAGTCTGGTACATAGGCACCTACAGCAGTAATTGCAGCAGTGATTTTGGTCATATTTCAGTAATTTTGATCAAAAAAGGGGAAAATCTAGCCTAAATTGACTTTATATTAATAAAATTAGTCATTTTGGACTAATTGAACGCAAAGTAAATGCTTTTTAACGTAAAGAAAAATTAATCATAAAAAAAACGCTCACAAGTGAGCGTTTTTTTGTATGCATGCATAATAATTATGCTAGATTTTCTTCTACTGAGTTGTCAATTAATACTTGACCTCTATAGTAAAGTTTTCCTTCGCTCCAGTGTGCTCTATGATATAAGTGAGCTTCACCAGTAGTTGGGCAAGTTGCAATTTGTGGCGCAGTTGCTTTATAATGTGTTCTTCTTTTATCTCTTCTTGTTTTCGAGATTTTTCTCTTAGGATGTGCCATTTTATATTTTTATTTATCCGTTAATAGTTTTTTTAATGTATTCCAACGAGGATCTGTTTCCTCTTCTTCTGTTTTTACGTCTTTTATTTTAGGACTTAATTCTTCTAATTTATCAAGTATTTCTGAATCTAACGTTCCGTCTTCAACTCCTGGATGAATGCGTTTACTAGGTAATGCTAATACTATCATCTCATAAATGTATTGTTGTACATTTATTTCATACTCACCATGTGGTACAATTAAAATGTCAATATGCTCATCGTTATACTCTTCTCCAAACTTTACAACTAAATCAAATTTGTTAGAAATAGATTGATCAAAAGGTTCGTTTGTTAGGTCACAATTTACATTTACGGTTCCAGAAATTTGAAAATTTAACTCTAATAAAGTTGATTTTTTTACTAAAATCAAATCAGCTTTTACATTAGTAGCGTTAAAATCTTCATACTCAAAATGATTAAAGAACGTTTGGTCTATATTATAATCAAAACGATGCTCTCCTTCTTTTAAACCTACAAATGGTATTGTAAATTCTTTTAATTGCTTCATTACCACATCTATTTTGAGCCTGCAAATATATAAAAATTTCTTTATTTAGCAGACTTATAAACATTTTTTTGTTAAGAACTCATATTGGCAATTTGTAATTACCTATTAAAGGTTCTTTTTTTATGATTTATATACTTTTCGTTTAGAAAAAGCTAATGGGTTTTTACTAAGTTGCAGATATTCTTCTCTGTTTTTAAAAATCTTAATTCCAGTAAAAATAGCTTCTTTAAAAGATCCTATGTCTGCTATACCTTTACCTGCAATCTCATAAGCTGTGCCATGATCCGGAGAGGTTCTAACACGGTTTAATCCTGCTGTAAAATTAACACCTTCTCCAAAAGACAGTGTTTTAAAAGGGATTAAACCTTGATCATGATAAGAAGCTATAATGGCATCAAAATTTTTGTAATTTTTTGAACCAAAAAAACTGTCTGCCGCATAAGGACCAAAAACCAATTTACCACTTGTTTTAATTTTTAGGAGTGTTGGTCTTAAAATATCATCATCTTCATTACCAATAACACCATTATCTCCTGTATGAGGATTAATACCTAAAACTGCAATTTTTGGCTTATTAATTTTAAAATCTTGTTTTAAAGACTGGTAAACTGTGTTTATTTTTTCTTCGATTAAATCTGGAGTTATGTGACTAGCAATATCCTTTACTGGTACATGATCTGTAAATAATCCAACTCGTAAGTCGTCATTTACCATAAACATAAGACTGTTCCCTTCTAATTCTTGATTTAAATAGTCGGTATGTCCAGGAAATTTAAACGTTTCAGATTGTATGTTGTGCTTATTAATTGGTGCTGTAACTAATAGATCTATTTCTTCGTTTTTTAAAGCTTTGGTTGCTTCTTCTAAAGACTTAATTGCGTATTCGCCAATCTTAAGATCCTCTTCTCCAAAACTAATATTAACATTTTCTTTCCAGCAATTTAAAACGTTAACACGACCAGCTGTAGCTTGGCTAACGTTATGTATTCCGTTTAGGTTAATCTCTAATTTAAAATGGTTTTTCACAAAACTCATCGTCTTTATAGAGGCAAAAATAATAGGTGTACAAAACTCTAACATCCTTTTATCCTCGAATATTTTTAAAACGACTTCAGCACCTATTCCGTTAAGGTCACCTATCGAAACTCCAAGTTTAATATTTTCTTCTTTCTTCATTAGTACTACTAACTATTGTTTGTAAATTTACCAAAGCAAATTTAACCAAATAATACGATTAAGTTTATGTTTACAGGAATAATTGAAACACTTGGTACAGTTACCCAATTACAAAAATCTAAAGATAATTTAGAGATTACAATTAAAAGCACTATTACTGATGCGCTTAAAATAGATCAAAGTGTAGCACATAATGGTGTGTGTTTGACTGTTGTCGAAATTAATAATGATGCATACCGTGTTACTGCAATTAAAGAAACATTAGATAAAAGTAACATTGGTGATTTGCGTGTCAATGATTTTGTAAATATTGAGCGCGCAATGAAACTTGGTGATAGACTTGATGGCCATATTGTACAAGGTCATGTAGACCAAGTCGCAACTTGTATTGAAGCAAAAGAAACTAACGGAAGCTGGTTATACACTTTTGAATACAATCCAAAACTTAATAATATAACTATAGAAAAAGGATCAATTACGGTAAACGGAGTAAGTCTAACGGTTATTAACTCTGGTAAAAACAATTTTAGCGTTGCTATTATACCTTATACTTTTGAGCATACTAATTTTAAAACCTTTGAAATTGGCACGACGGTAAATTTAGAATTTGACGTAATAGGAAAATATGTAAAGCGCTTAAAGGAATTAAGCCTTTAACGCTTTTTTAGAATAAATTAATTTGTAAACACCATATATAACGCCTAACACAAGCAATACAACAACACCGTTATCTACAGGAAGACCTGGTGGTGGTGGTGGTTGAGGTGGTGGTGGAGTTACAAATTGAGCCATTCCTTTTATACTTACTACAAAGAATAAGACTAAAATTAATAATGTTTTATTTTTTTTCATTTTTGATTTGAGATTGTAAAAGTATAAAAAAAACGATGCTATCAAAATTTTAAAAGGTTTATTTGTTAAAAAACCATCCTTTAAACGCGTTTTTTATCGGTGAAACGCGTTTTTTTTCCTTTTTACACGGATTGCTAAGGATTTAACAACAGTATTTTTTTTATTAAATAATGTTAACTCATTAAAACAATAAGGTTTTACACTTACATATTCAAGATCTATATCAATCCTATAATGTACTGTATAATTTTATTATTTACTTCTTTATGAATTGAATAAATTAGCGCTAAGAAATATATTTATTTAACAGAATAATAGTACTTTTAAATCAAATCCCAAATATGCATCAATGAAAATATTATTAAGAACTCTTCCTTTAATCTGTATTTTAATTGTGTTATTTAATTGTACACAAAAACCTAATAAGTCTCAAATCGAGTATAAATACACTAATGACTTGGTAAAAGAAACCAGTCCCTACTTATTACAACACGCGCACAACCCTGTAAATTGGAAAGCTTGGAATAACAAAACCCTAGAACAAGCAAAAAAAGAAAATAAGTTAATACTAATATCTGTTGGATATTCTTCCTGTCATTGGTGTCACGTTATGGAAGAGGAAAGTTTTGAAAATGAAGATGTAGCCAAATTAATGAATGACAATTTTGTTAGCATAAAAGTAGACCGAGAAGAGCGTCCAGATATTGACCAAGTTTATATGAGTGCTGTAGAGCTAATGACAGGAAGTGGTGGTTGGCCTCTAAACTGTATTGCGCTACCTGACGGTCGTCCTGTCTTTGGTGGTACTTATTTTACTAAAAAAGAATGGATGCAAGCCCTAAACCAATTGGCAGGTTTATATAAAGATGAACCTGAAAAAATAATAGCTTATGCAGATAGGTTAGAAGAAGGTATTAAAAACTCAGATTTAATTACAGTAAATAAAGAAGACGCTATTTTTAAAAAAGAAGATGTTGTAAAAGCTGTAACAAATTGGACAACTTTCTTAGATTTTAAAGAAGGTGGCGAAAAAAGCGATACTAAATTCCCGAAACCTAATAACCTAAGTTTTCTTTTAAGAAAAGCAGTTGAAGAAGACGATTTAAAGATAAAACAATATGTAGAAACCACTCTAACCAAAATGGCTTATGGTGGTATTTACGACCAAATTGGTGGCGGCTTTTCTAGATATTCTACAGATAAAAGTTGGCACATTCCGCATTTCGAAAAAATGCTCTATGACAATGCACAACTTGTTAGTGTTTATTCTGATGCTTATTTAGTTTCAAAAAATGAACTTTATAAAGAAGTAGTTGAAGAAACACTAGCTTTTATAGAGCGTAAAATGTTAGATAAAAGTGGTGCTTTTTATTCCGCTTTAGATGCAGATAGTAAAAATGAAAAAGAAGAGCTAGAAGAAGGTGCTTTTTATGTTTGGACTAAAGAAGAATTAAAAACGCACTTAGGTAAAGATTACAATTTATTTAAAGACTATTATAACGTTAATAACAAGGGGTTTTGGGAAAAGAAAAACTTTGTGCTTATTAAAGATAAAACAGATACTAATTTTGCAAAAGAAAATAATATAAGTCAAAGTGATTTATTAGCAAAAATTAAAGACTGGAAAACCACATTATTAAAAGTAAGAAGTAAAAGAGAAAGACCTGGATTAGATAAAAAAGCATTGACCTCCTGGAACGGTTTAATGCTAAAAGGTTATGTAGATGCGTATCGTGTTTTTAATAATAAGCACTACTTAGATATTGCAATAAAAAACGGAGAATTTATCTTAAAAAGTCAACTTAAAAAAGACGGTAGCCTTTACCGATCTTACATAAACAAAACTAGCAGTATTAATGCTTATTCCGAAGATTATGCTATGGTTATTGACGGATTTATTAGTTTATATCAAGTCACTTTAGACGAAAAATGGCTAAAAACCGCAAATAAACTAATGCACTATACTGTAGCGCATTTTTATGATAATACTAGTGGTCTATTTTTCTTCACTTCTAATGATGATGCTAGCTTAATTACTAGAAAAACAGATGTATTAGATAGGTCTATTCCCTCATCAAATTCGGTTTTAGCAAAAAACATGTTTAAACTTAGTCACTATTTTGATAATAGCCATTTTAAAGAAAAAGCAAAGCAAATGCTTAACACTATTAAACCAAGTATTATCCAAGCACCAACAGGCTACTCAAACTGGTTAGATTTAATGTCTAATTATACAGGCACCTATTACGAGTTTGCTATTTCAGGCAAAAATGCTTTAAACCAAATTAAAACATTAAATCAATATTACTTAACCAATGTTTTGATTGCAGGAGCCTCAAAAGAGAGTGATTTGCCATTAATGAAAGCGCGTTTTGTTGAAGACCTCACATTAATTTATGTTTGTGTTGATAGTGCCTGTAAACTACCTGTAACAGATGTACACAAAGCTGTTGGGCAATTAAAAAAGTAATCCGAAATCCAGATAGCACGGATTTGCAATCCGGAACCACCCAATCAAAAACACCGTTCTAGTAATTCTTCTTGAGATAAACACTTTAATTTTTTCTTTATAGAGACACTAAATTAAATCTTTATATTACAAATTTAAAGCTTTTAAAACAGATTTTTTATACGTTTGTCCAATAGGGATAACGTGAGCATCTATAGTGATTTGATTACCAGAAAGATGATTTAATCTATTCAAATTAATACTGAATGATTTATGAACTCTGATAAAATTATTAGGTAAGTTTTCTATAAGTTTAAAGAACGTACTATGTGTTGTAATCGTTTTTTCTTCAGTATACACCTTAACATAATCACCAAACGCTTCAATGTATTGAATGTCTTTATAGAAGACTTTATGTAGCGCCTTGTTTTCTTTTAGGATAATAAAATCGTCTTTATCTACATTAGTATCTAATGTAATTAAAGCTTTATTTATAGCAATTGAAAACCTTTCGTATGCAATGGGTTTTAGTAAATAATCTATGGCATTAACTTCAAAACCATCTACAGCATATTGCGGATATGCTGTAGTAAAAATAACTTGTGGTGGGTGCTTTAATGTTTTATAAAAGTCTAACCCAGATTGCTGTGGCATATTTATATCTAAGAAAAGTAAGTCTATTTCTCCGTGAAGTTGTAAGTGTTTAAAAGCTTCATCCGCATTATTACAAGTGCCTTTAAGATCTAAAACTGAAGTCTCAGCTACAAAATGTTGAAGCACACGTCGCGATGATAATTCATCATCTATAATTAAACATGTTATTGTGCTTTTAGTCTTCATTATCTATTTTAAGATTTACTTTAAAGATGTCTTTAGTTTCTAAAATTTCAAATTTATGTGTATTAGGATAAACCAAACTTAAGTTATTTTTTAGGTTTTCTATGCCTATCCCAGAGTGCTTATCATCAAGGTTATTTTTAGTATTAAGATTGGCATTTGTAATTGTAAACTCAAATATATTCTTAATTTGATGTAGTTGTATTTTAATTGGTATTTTGGTTTCACCAGCAATAACACCATGTTTATAGCTGTTTTCTAATAAGGGAAGTAAAAGCATTGGATATATTTTAAATTGCTCATCTTCTATATTAATATCCAAATCTGTGGTGTTTGGTGTTTCTACACGATGGTTTTGAAAAGCAATATAATTTTTAAGTAAAATAATTTCATCTTTTAGGGTAACATGTTCGGTATCTGAATCGTAAATAACATAACGCAAAATATCAGAAAGCTGAACAATAGCAGTTGTTGCACCCTCTTTCTTTTCTAATGCTAAAGCATAAATTACATTTAAAGAATTAAATAAAAAATGCGGATTTATCTGAGCCTTTAGAGCTGATAATTGGGTTTCTATTTGCTGGTTTTTAAGACGAAGTAATTTATTCTCATTAGTATTAAAATAAAACCAATCTTCGGCTAATTTTAATAGTGTTGTTGCAAATAGAAAAATAGTAAACACAAAGAATATGTTTGCTTTAGAAAGATATGAAATGAAAAAATAACTAGGAAAAAGCGAATCTAAAATAGGTTGAAGTAACCAGCTACTAAGCAATGCGAATAGGACTAGATTTAAAATAAAACAGATGCTATAAAGTAGATATTTTTCTTGTTTTAAAAATTGTGGCATTAAAACATAGAAGTTGATTGATACCGGAATCGCTAATACAACTAAAAAAGTAACTGTATAGATGTAATCTACTGTAATTAGTGATTGCCCTTTAGAGAAAACAAAAAGTAAAATTACAAATGCTAACAACCACAGAGCACTATTAAAAATGAGTGGTCTGTGGTAATTTGCTTTTTTTATAAGTGCGTTTATATTAAGGTTTTGCATTAACTTTGGTTAAGGTTAATTTGTCATTCGATTTCCATTTCTTCTCCTTTTCTTCATATTTTTTAAATAAGTCTGCTTCTGTGTATTTGGTTAAAAATGCATATAACTCTTCTGAGGAAGCTGTTAGTAATAAATCTTCTTCAAAACCTATTTTTTCGTGTTTCAAACGAATTTTTTGTGCATCATATAAATCTTTAAGTCGCTCTTCACTCAACCAAGAAAAGGAAACGTCTTCACCGGAGTTAATATCGAGTTTTGCAACAGAATGGGTTTTTAAAAGATGCTCAGCTGCTAAACTATTAATTTCGTCATCTTTAATTTCAATAGGAATAAAATCTAAGAAATAGTGTTGATTTATCTTAAATGGCATTGCAATAAAACCAGCCTCTTTATCTTTTTTTATTAAGGTTATAAAATAGCCATCCTTATATGTTTCATATAAAGCTAAATCTTCCTTAGATAATTTTATGCCTTTTTTTCGATCTTCTTCTATCTTAGTTCTTATGGATTCTACAGTCCATTTACCTTTTTCATTATCGATCCAAGATCCTATTAGATCTTTATTAAAACTTAAACTTTCTGAGGTATAAAAAGGTTGAAGTGATTTTACAATGCAAGAGTTTAATAATAGTGCTAATCCGATTAAAATAAATGGTTTCCAAGTTTTCATAATGCTATGTTTTAAAAGTTTTAGCTAAACTCTACTTATTTAAGGAGTGTTACAACAAATTTCGACAAACAAGATGCAACTACTGCCAAACAATTTAACACAAAAAAATAGAGGAGACAAAAGCCTTCTCTATTAAATTTTATGATGTATTACAAATTAGTTTTTGCAAAACTCATCTACAATTTATTTTAAGTTACTTAAATCAAATTATTTTCTTAGAATAAACTAAGTCATCTCATTAAATCATACAAAACCCTCATTATGAATATCTAACGCAATTAAAAAATAATCCGAAATTAAATTAAAACGCAGTTTTAAACGTTTTTATCACCTATTTAGATTAAAATAAAACCTATATAAAAACAAAAAACCCTTCTAAAAAGAAGGGTTTTAAGTGTGGTCCCACTTGGGCTCGAACCAAGGACCACCTGATTATGAGTCAGGTGCTCTAACCAACTGAGCTATGGGACCAAAATTGGTCTGCAATATTACTACTTATTTTGTTTGTTAGCAAGAAAAATTAATCCTTTATCTCTTGACACAACTCGATTAAAACTCCATTAGATGATTTTGGGTGCAAAAAAGCGACCAATTTATTATCTGCGCCTTTTTTAGGTGTTTGGTTTAAAACTTTAAAACCTGCTTTGGTAAGTCGTTTAATTTCAGCTTCTATGTCGTCTACATCAAAAGCAATATGATGGATTCCTTCTCCTTTTTTTTCTATAAACTTAGCTATTGGGCTGTCTTCTTTTGTAGCTTCTAATAATTCAATTTTATTAGAGCCAACTTTAAAAAAAGAGGTATTAACACCTTCGCTAGCTACTTCTTCTGTTTTGTAATGTGGCTCACCAAAAAGCTTAGCAAACAAATCGTTAGATTTTTCTAAGTTTTTAACCGCTATTCCAATATGTTCTATTTTATTCATAAAAACCCGAGTTTTTTTATTCCCTCGAAAGAGGAAATCTTATTTTTAATATAGTAATTCAAAAATAGTTATAACCTTTTTCTATTTCTGCGTAGGAAAAAAAATTATTTAAGGTATCTATTTTGCTTAAATCTACTATAAAAGTAATATATTATAGTAATATCCTGTACTTTTGCAGCTTATAAGCTGTAAAAGTTTAAAATAAAATTAAAGTGGAACAAGAAAGTCAAAGACAAAAAAAAATAGCTTCTGTATTACAGCGCGATTTAGTAGACATCCTTCAAGGTGCTGCTACACAAGGTGGTATGAGAGGTGTTATTATATCGGTTTCTAAAGTTAGAGTTACTGCAGATTTAACAGATGCAAAAGTGTATTTAAGCATTTTTCCTAATGATAAAGCCAAAGCATTATTAGAAGGTATTAAAGCCAACACACCTATGATTAGACACGAGTTGGCGCAACGTACCAAAAACCAACTTCGAAGAATGCCTGTTTTAGCCTTTTTTGTTGATGATAGTTTAGAGCATATAGACAAGATAGAAAAATCTTTAAAGGGTGAAGACAACCCCATTAAAAATCCAGATTTATTAGGCAACCAAAAAAAGGTGTAGTTGAATTTTCCGCTTTACATAGCAACCCGTTACATACGCAGTAAAAGCAGTAATAATGCTATTAATTTTATTACCATTATTGCTGTTATAGGTATTATACTTGGCGCTGCTTCTTTATTTATTGTCTTGTCTGGTTTTGCAGGTTTACGTGACTTTACACTAGAGTTTTCTAGTATTATTGATCCCGATTTAAAAGCCGAAACTACAATAGGTAAATCCTATACCTTAGAAGACAATCAAATACAGCAGCTAAACGCTGTTAAAGGTATTGCAAGCTATTCTAAAGTTATTGAAGAAATTGTTTTAGCTTCTTTTGATGGTAATAATCATCCAGCTACAATTAAAGGTGTTGACAAAAATTACAATACTGTTACAACCATAGATTCGGTAATACCAAATGGTGGTTGGTTATACCCTAAAACACCACAAATAGTGGTTGGTTGGGCAATTTCTAATTACTTATCTGTTGGTGTAAATGACTATGCAAAAAGCGTGACACTATCTGTACCTAAACCAGGAAAAGGTCAAATATCCTCTCAAAGTCAAGCCTTAAACCAAGTAAATGTGATTAATGTTGGTATTTTTGATATTAATGAAGACCTAAACAATAAATACATTTATGCATCTATAGAAACTGCTCAACAGTTATTAAACTATAAACCTAATCAAATTAGTCATTTAGAGTTTAAATTAGATGAAACAGCTGATCAAGATGAAGTAAAAGAAAAAATCCAAAACATTTTAGGTAATAACATCACCATTAAAAATAGAGACCAACTTAATGATGCCATTTATAAAATGCTAAACACCGAAAATTTAGCAGTATATCTTATTTTTACCCTAGTATTAATTATAGCGCTTTTTAATGTTATTGGTTCTATTATCATGATGATACTGGATAAAAAGAAAACCTTAAACACCTTATTTAATATAGGTGCAACCGTTAAAGACATTAGAAAAATATTTTTCCTCCAAGGTGCGTTAATGACAGTTATTGGTGGCTTTTTAGGGTTGCTAATTGGTTATATTTTGATCCAACTACAAGCTAGTTTTAAACTAATTATGATAACACCTAGTTTACCTTATCCTGTTGCAATACAAACTAAAAACTTTGTAATTGTAATGCTAACCATTTCTGTTTTAGGTATAATAGCTTCAAAGATTGCAGCCTTGAGAATTACTAAAGACTTAGTAAAGACAAGTTAGTTTTTATTTGGGCAAGTTGCCTTGCAGGCAAACAGGCTTTCACAACTCGCTCTCTTCGAGGAGCTCAGACAAATTGCTCAATCCTTCTTGCGCTTGCGCTACTTAGCAAATTTTTAAGTATTAGATAAAGACGGTTTTAACCTAAAATATCTATGGTTGCTGCTTCGCGCAACTGGTTCAAACTCTCCGTGTTTTTCTTCGAAAAACACACCTCTCTTTAACTAAAGAGAGGAGCTAAATAATAAATCTAGTTTTTGGAATTTAGAATTTCTTCTTTCTATTTTGTAAACACAAAATCACCAAAGGTTTCCAAAACCTCATCAAAAGCAGCAAACACATCTGCAGATGCGTCACTTGTTACCATTTTCATTCTGTAAGGTTTAAAATCTGGAATATTCTTAAAGTAATTTGTGTAGTGACGTCTTGTTTCAAAAACACCAAGGATTTCGCCTTTCCAGTCAATAGCCATTTGTAAATGTCTTCTAGCTGCTTCAACACGCTCTTCAATAGTAATTGGTCTGTAATGTTCTCCTGTTTCAAAGAAGTGCTTAACTTGTTTAAAAAACCAAGGGTTACCAATTGTAGCACGACCAATCATACAACCATCTAAACCGTAATCGTCACGCATTCCCATAGCACGTTCTGGTGTGGTAACATCACCATTTCCAAACACAGGAATGTTCATACGTGGATTGTTTTTTACTGCAGCAATCGGTTTCCAATCTGCATCTCCTTTATACATTTGAGCACGCGTACGACCATGTATTGCAATAGACTTTATACCAACATCCTGCAGGCGCTCTGCAACCTCTACTATTTTAATAGAATCGTGATCCCAACCTAATCTGGTTTTTACTGTAACAGGAATATCTGTACGTTTAACCATTTCGGCAGTCAGTTTTTCCATTAAACAGATATCCTTTAAAATCCCTGCTCCTGCACCTTTACTAACCACTTTTTTTACAGGACATCCAAAATTAATATCAATAATATCTGGTTTTGAAGCTGCAACAATATCAATGGTTTGTAGCATACTATCCATATTTGCACCAAAAATTTGGATACCAACTGGACGTTCTTTTTCGTAAATATCAAGCTTCATAACGCTTTTTGCAGCATTACGTATTAAACCTTCACTAGACACAAACTCTGTGTACACCACATCTGCACCTTGCTCTTTACACAACGCTCTAAATGGTGGATCCGACACATCTTCCATTGGTGCAAGCAACAATGGGAAGTCTGGAAGTTCTATATTACCTATTTTTACCACAATTTAATTTTGATGCAAAATTAAGGTTTTTTAATCTAATTACAACTTGTGTCAGATTGAGCGCAGTCGAAGTCTATTTATTTTTTCAAAAAACATTTCGACTGCGCTCAATATGACTTATTCGTTTCGTTTAAAAAACCTACATTTATAAAAACATATTTTATTTGCAAATCCCATTCAACCCACAACTCTTCGGAATAAGCATAAACATTCATCTTGTTTTAGAGTATCTCGCCTTCTTTTTAGCCTTTAGATATTATGTCATTTTAAGACGAAAAAATACAGATAAAATCAACATTAACAACCGATTATCCATAATCCTTGGAGCTGCTTTGGGTGCTTTAATTGGATCGCGTTTAGTTGGTTTTTTAGAAAACCCTTTAGTAGAATTATCAGAACAAAACCTAATACAGTTACTAAACACTAAAACTATAATGGGTGGTTTATTTGGAGGCTTACTTGGTGTGGAATTAGCTAAAAAAATAATTGGCGAAAAACAATCGTCAGGAGATTTGTTTGTCTTACCAATAATTCTGGGCATTTTTATAGGTCGTATTGGTTGCTTTTTATCTGGAGTTAACGAGTTTACTTATGGTCGCGAAACCTCATCAATATTCGGTATGGATTTAGGCGATGGTTTACTAAGACATCCAACTTCTTTGTATGAGTTGGTTTTTTTAGTACTGTTGTTTTTCATTTTAAAACGTATTACAACTTATTTCGCTTTAAAAAACGGAAATTTATTTAAGTTATTTATGCTTAGTTATTTCTTATTCAGATTCTGTATAGAATTTTTAAAACCAAATGTTTTTTACACTTTAGGTTTAAGCACAATTCAACTTTTATGTGTAATTTGTTGGTTGTATTATAGTCCTTTCATCTTTCAAAAACTAAAAAATGCCAGTTAGAAAATATACCTATTACGATTTTACTTTAAGTCTCTGTCCAGAGTGTTTACGACGTGTTGATGCTAAAATAGTGTTTGAAGATGGCAATGTTTACATGCTTAAACGTTGTAAAGAACATGGTAACAGTAAAGTGCTAATTGCAGACGATATCGAGTATTACAAAAACATACGTAACTACAATAAACCTAGCGAAACACCTTATATTTTTAACACCAAAACAGACTATGGTTGTCCTTATGACTGTGGTTTGTGCCCAGATCATGAGCAACATAGTTGCTTAACGGTTGTAGAGGTTACAGACCGTTGCAATCTAACTTGTCCAACTTGTTATGCTGGTTCGTCGCCAACCTATGGAAGGCATCGTACCTTAGACGAAGTAAAAGCAATGTTAGACACTATTGTTAGGAACGAAAAAGAACCAGATGTAGTACAGATTTCTGGAGGAGAACCTACGATTCATCCTCAGTTTTGGGAAATTATGGACTACGCAAAATCGTTACCCATTAAACATTTAATGCTTAATACTAACGGAATTAAAATTGCTAAAGATTTTGCTTTTGCAGAAAGACTAAAAACCTACGCTCCAGATTTTGAAATCTATTTACAATTTGATTCTTTTGAAAACAGTGTCTTGCGTGAATTGCGTGGTGCAGATTTAAATGACATTAGACAAGAAGCACTAGTAAATTTAAATAAATTAAACCTTTCAACCACTTTGGTTGTTACGCTTCAAAAAGGATTAAATGATAACGAAATTGGTAAAATTATAGACTTTGCACTCAAACAAAAATGTGTTAGAGGTGTAACCTTGCAACCTACACAAATAGCAGGACGATTAGAGTATTTTAATCCAGAAACAGATCGCATGACACTAACAGAAGTGCGACGAAAAATATTAGAACAAACTGATGTTTTTAATTCTGATGATTTACTTCCTGTGCCTTGTAATCCTGATGCTTTGGTTATGGGTTATGCACTTAAGTTAGGTGACGAAGTATTACCATTAACACGTTATATTAATCCAAATGATTTATTGGATAATAGTAAAAATACAATAATTTACGAGCAAGATGCACAGCTTCAAGACAAAATGATTGAGTTATTTAGTACAGGTAATTCTGTAGAGGTAGCAGAAGAAAACTTAAAATCTATTTTGTGTTGCCTACCAAATATTGAGGCACCAAATTTAGGTTATGACAACTTGTTTAGAGTCATTATTATGCAGTTTATTGACGCTTATAATTTTGATGTTAGAGCGATTAAAAAATCATGTGTTCATATTGTAGATAAAGACAATAAAATTATTCCTTTTGAAACCATGAATTTGTTTTATCGTGACGATAAAAAAGCACGATTGGAAGAATTAAGAAACGAAATTTTATGATGTCATTAATTTCAAGAGAATTTGATGGTGGGTTTATTTTGCTTATTATATTTTTTGTTTACGGATTTCCGATTCTATCATCTATTTTAGCAATATATTTAAGGAAAAAAGAGCCTACTAAAGCTAAAATTATAGGCATTTTAACTGCAGTTTATGTAATAATTAGCTTAGGCTATTGTGGAATAATTTGATTATGTTAGTATTAGAACCAGGAAATTTAGACGGAATAATTATTTTGATTGCTGCCATTATGTTTGGTCCAGCAATACTTATGACTATTATTGGTTTTGCAATACTTAAAAAGCATAAAAAAGCAGCTAAAGTACTGTTTATACTCTCTGCAATTTATCTTATTGTAAGCTTTGGTATTTGTGGAAGTATGATGCTGACTTAATTAGCCAACTCTACAACAACTTCATTCTTTCTATTAAATACCTCATAAGGTGCATTATAACCGTAAAAGTAAAAATGAGTGGTGTATTTAACACCTTGTTTATCTAAAGCTGTTATCAACTTGTTTTTGTAAGCTTCAATTATGCTACCATCTGCCCAACCGCCAAAAGTAATTGCAGCCATTTGCTTTGCAGGCTCTTCTTTAAATTGAATAGCTGATTGATTAGGTTTTGGTAATTTAGACTTATCAAGTGCTTTAGGCACCATAAACATCATGGTCATAGAATCTTCTAAACTCATAGACACAGGAGAAGTCATTGAAATTTTCTGTTTATCCTTATTACCTCCAAAAATATAACCAGCTAAAATAGAGAACCCTTGACTAGATCCTTTTTTAAAATCACCTGTTTCTAATTTAACTGATGTAAAAAGTGTGGCTTCATAGTTTCTAACTTCAAAATTGCCATATATTTTTTCTATAGTATATGTGTATTTCTCTATTCCTATTTGGCTTCTCATTGCAAAAATCTGAGAAATAGCAAACAACACGATTAAGACAATTACTACTATTAAAACGATCTTCATTTTCTTGTTTTTTTTAAACATTATTTTCTGTATCATTAAAATTGTGTAACACCCAAAGCCCATAAAAGCCTAAAAACAATTCTGCTAAAGTCCCAAATTGATATCCAAAAGTTGGTATACCATCAATTACAAAACTTAGTAGTCGTCCAAAGCCTAAGCCTAACATAAAAATCATGTTGGTAATAACTGCTATTTTAAGATAGTTCGCTTTAAAAATACCTAAAAGCCATAAGGCTGAAAAACCCAAATACAATCCCATAACTGCTTTATAGAAATTATGCTCATCTACAGTTTCTAAAAACATATCAAAACTTAATTCTGGTTTAAAACCATATATAATAGCAGTAGGCACAACAATACTTACTGAAATTAGTAAGTGTATTTTATTAATGATGTCTTGTTTGGTTTTTAGCATAAAAAACTTGTTATGTCATTCAGAAAAAGTTCCTATAATTATCGGATAACTGAAGAATCTTCTTATCCTTGTTTATTAGAGATTCTTCGCTGAACTCTGAATGACAATTAAGAGCGTTTTAATTTAAAAAGTAACCTTAGTCTCAACGATCTCTTCTCCTCTTTTTACAGTAACATTTGTGCTATCACCTTTTTTAAAGCTGGATAAGGCTTGCATATAAGTCATCATATCTGTAATAATGTTATCTCCCATTTTAACGACAATATCTCCTTTTTGAATTCCAGCATTTGTGGCTGGTGTATCTTCGCGAGTACCATCTATTCTCATACCCTTACCATCAAACAAATAATCTGGTGTAACACCTAAACCAACTTCAAATTTAGGGACAGAGTCACTTTCGTTTTTAGTAGCTCTAAAAGGAAGTTTGCCATTATTATCTAGGTCTGTAATAATTTCAAATATATAGTTAGAGATTGTTTGCATTCCGTTAAAATTTAAACGCACTGTATCATCACTAGGTTTATGATAATCTTCGTGTTGTCCGGTAAAAAAATGTAATACAGGGATATCAGAATTATAAAAACTTGTGTGATCACTTGGACCAACGCCAGATTCTTTAGCAACTATTTTAAAATTAGAATTGTTAGCTTTTACCGTTTGTTTTAAAATTGGAGAAGTCCCGACACCATAAACAGCCAAAGTGCTATCTGCTTTTAAACGACCAACCATATCCATATTAATCATATAGTTTGCTTTATCGTTACTTACTGTTGGGTTTTTAGTATAATAATTAGAGCCCAATAAACCCATTTCTTCACCAGAAAATGTAATAAACATATAGTTATTATTGGTGTTTTTAGCTTTTAATTTTTCGGCTAAATTTAACAATACCGCTACACCACTTGCATTATCATCTGCACCATTGTGGATTTCTTTTTTTTCGCCTCTATGTAAGCTTCCCTCTGCACCATAACCTAAATGATCGTAATGTGCACCAATTATAACTGTGCTTTCTGCTTTATTATCTATAAAACCAATAACGTTAGTTGCAGTAATTGTGCTATC
>JALZUT010000103.1 GCA_023300575.1 Olleya sp. | reverse complement strand
CGATTTAATTTACCCAAAGAAGAGGTCAAAAACGCTTACTTGAATATCAGATCAAAGGTGAAAAAAGAGGCTATTAATAGAGGTTTAATATATCTTTTATTGGGTTCTATATTCTTATTTGTAGCAATCAAATCAATTCAAGGAAATTCTGGATACGTTTATTTAGGAGGTTTATTATTTGGATCAGCTGGTGTTTTGACAGCTTTAGGCTACTTTATCTTAGCAATAAAAGGTAAATCATAAATAAATACCTAATAAAAGAACGTCCCAAAATTAAGTGTAAACAAATAGTGTAACAATAACAGCCAATTAGCTACTTATAAAGCGAATCAAGAATCTAAAAAACACAACCCATGACAAACAAAAAAAGAGACGTCGCATTCATGATAGTATCAGGAGGAATAATTCTAGTTGGTATCATTGGCCTTTTTGTATTTAGACCTTTTGGTTTAATTACAACTGCAGTTGGTGCAGGCATGTTATTAATGGCGTATTTATCAAAGTTAAATTAATACTATATCAGGTTTAAAATCGTAAATTGCAAGTCCATTTAAATGGACTAAACAATGCAACACCATGCCATGCTAAATTACATAAAAGCCGTATTACAAAATATGCCAACAGGTTGGCTAAACCTAACTACCCACAGACTAGATATTTATGATGAAGGATTGGCAAAAACACAGTTTTTAGATCAGTTTCAAACTTTATTTAATAACACTAATGTAGAAGCAACTGCATTATATAATTTACCAACCGCATACGACTATATTAGATTAGGGCATCCTTTATCTTGTGTGTTAGAATGGACTATTGGTAAGTTAAACAACTTAAAGGCAGATCATGTTATTAGTTTCTCTTCGCAAACGACTCCTATTTTAGCGATTCTTAGAACCAATTTATTAGCCAATAAAAACACTCAGATTTGTTATACTGGAAGTTTGCCAGACTGTTTTGATGCTGAAACTATCAAACGTGTTTACGGTTATAATTTCACTTTAAAACAGGTGGAAAATATAGAAGACATTACAACTTTTGATGGAAGCACTATTTTTATTGGGCAAGAAGATAATATTACAAACTTTCAAATTAATCAAAATATAGATTTTACTATTAATATAAATCCAGATTCTGGAAGTGTTTTAGTAGCTAACGGAAATGAGGATTACATTTCAGACATTCAGCATGTAAGAAGACGTGAGACTATTGCAATGACACCAATTAATTGTCTTGCGGTTTTAAATGCTTTAGTAAACAACTCGTCTTTCAGCATTAAAAAAGAAAATACTGAAGCTAACAAAGCATCTGTTTTAAAATCCATTTCAAGTGTTACAGTAGCTGCTACAAAACCTTTAGTTGGTTCTAGTGGCTTATCTGTCCAATATGCAATTATGATGGGTTTAATTCATGATGCATTAGAAAACCATAAAGGAAAAGATATCAAATTTGTGGTACCACCAAATTGTTATGGTGGAACCAATGACCAAGCGCGACGTATTGCTGCTTGCTTAGATAATGTAGAAGTCATGGATTTACCTGTAGATGGTGACAATGATATGGTACAAAGTATTGATCGTGTGTTAACAACTATTGCTAGCCAAGATGCAATTCCTTTTATCATTGCAGAAATACCAACAAATCCAAGAGTTGAAGTACCAAGTCTTGAAGACTTAAGAGCGGTTTTAAGTAAGGAACGCGTAACTCGTAATGGCACAACTGCTATAGATCCTGTTTTTATTTTAGATCAAACCTTTTGCCCTAATGTGTTATTTTTAGGTGAAGGCGAAATACTATCAACCGTTAGAACTATTTCGTATGCAAGTGGTTCAAAGTTTCCGAGTGGTGGACAATGTACAGCTGGTTATTGTGTTGGAAATAGCAAAACGGAAGGTTTGATGCAAAAAATAGAACAACACCTTTTATTGTGTGATAATGAAGCGACAAGTCTTCAATACGACATATTAGCAAAACAATTACCATCAATGAATAAACGTATTGAAGACGCATATCAAAACACACGTAAATTTGTAAACTATATACAAGAAACGTTACCAGAAGCAAAAATCAATTTTGTGTCTGAAGCATTGGCAGAACAAGGGTTTACACCTTCTGTGTTTTCGTTAGATTTACCTACAAAAGGACATTCTGCCGAAGAAAAAGAAACCTACAAACGTGCTTTAAATCATAAATTAATTAATTTAATGATTACCAAAATCCCTAACGAAAGCAAATATTGCGTAAGTTATGGACAGTTAAAAGGCTGTTATTGGACGATTCCTGCAACCTCAACTCAAGGTACAACCAAAGAAGGTGATAAAGATTATATTGCACGTGTTGCGCTGTCTGCTAATATGGATTTAGATCGTCATAAAGCGATTTTTTTGGAGTTTGTTGAAAGTATATAGTTTGCTTAAAAACAAACAGATTGTCTTAGTTTTACAGATTTGTTTTTAGCACAATTTCACTTCGTGAAATTGATGCTTTGAAGAATTGATGTAAACTATAAATGTGAGGTTTATACTATTTTGCTATGCAAAATGAGTGTTCTCTGAGATCCTGAATTAATTTCGGGATGGTTCTCTGAGATCCTTCGACAGGTTCAGGATAAGCGATTCACACACGCTTTGCAAAAGCAAAACATGGTTCTCTGCTTACATACTTTGAGTATAATAATTATAATCTTTTAAAATGGTAGAGATAAACTGGATATCATTACTCTGTATTTGATTTTTAACTGCTACAACTTCTACTATCTTTTGTCTTAACTTAATTAAAGTTGCGTAATCTTTAGATTTTTTAGCTGCTAAAAAAGTTTCTTTTATTATACGTGCATCGTTGTCTGACAACTTGATTACATTAGGGTAAGTTGGCACATAATCTTCTTTTAAATCTTCTAAAATAGTGTGACTTATATTAACCTTGTTTTTAAGTGCAATAACACCTGTTCCTGCAGTCATATCACCAATTCTTTGGTTTTTATCGTTAGAAACTATGGCAATTAAAGCGACTATTCCACTCATAATATTTAAGTCTACTATTCTAAAAAACCAACGTACAACAAAGTCCGGAAAAGATGCTTGATACCCATCTATCTTGACCACTTTTATTTTCATAACGCGCTTTCCTGGAGTTTGCCCTTCTAAAAGGGACTCAAAAATCAACGAATAGAAAATGGCAGGAAGATAGAAAAACACAAGTATTGCCATCCTTGACCATTGATCCATATTACGTACCATATCGTCAAAGTTGACTAACTGAAATAATATTTGATAGACCACTACTCCGTAAGCAATTTTAATTAACCAATCTATAACATAAGCAAGTAGACGCTCGCCAACACTAGCTGCTTCAAAGTTTATATTTACGTTTTGAGTAGTATTTATAGATATATTAACCATAGTATATATCAAATATAATGTAAATTTTTAAGTCCTAAAATAGGAAATTAAAATAAAAAAATATGTAGATTTGATTCTTTATGAGAGAAGTCGCATTTATTAAAAATAACAAAGACAAATGGTTAGATTTTGAAAAAGCCATTTTCGGGAAACAACTTAAAAACCCAGATGAGTTAGCGACACTCTACACACAATTAGTTAACGACCTTTCTTACGCACAAACGTATTACCCAAAAAGCAAAACCGTCTTATACTTAAATAATCTGGCTGCTAAAGCATTTCAGAAAATTTATAAAACAAAACGTCAAGAAACCAATCGGTTTATCTATTTCTGGAAAACAGAAGTTCCTTTAATTGTTTATGAATACAGACGTTATGTACTTTATGCTTTTTTGGTCTTTTTAAGTTTTGTTGCAATTGGTGCTTTAAGTGCCGAATATGATGACGCTTTTGTAAGATTGGTACTAAGCGACCAGTACGTCAATCAAACTTTAGAAAATATTGAAGCAGGAGACCCTGTTGCAGTTTATAAAAGCGGAAGTAATTGGGGAAGCGCTTTCGGCATTACCTTAAATAATCTTTATGTAGGAATCTTATCCTTTGTTTATGGCATTTTTGGTGGTATAGGTACAGGATATGTCCTGATGGAAAACGGTATTATGCTTGGTGCATTTCAGTACATGTTTCAAAAAGAAGGTGTGCTTTGGGAAAGCGTTAGAGGTATTTGGATACATGGTGCAATGGAGATTTTTGCAATTGTAATAGAAGGTGCAGCTGGTTTTATTTTAGGCGCAAGCCTCTTATTTCCTAAAACCTATTCAAGAATGACCTCCTTTAAATTAGGTGTTAAAAACGGAGTTAAAATTTTAATCAGTACGTTTCCGTTTACAGTTGCTGCTGGTTTTTTAGAAGGTTATGTTACTAGATATTCTAACACGATGCCTAATTGGCTATCTGTTGGTATTATTTTATCCACCTTAAGCCTTATTTCATTTTACTATTTAATTTACCCTTTTATTGTAAACAAAAAAATAAAAAAACAATATGCAGCTATATCAAAGTAGAGGGTTTAATGAGTTTTTTTCAGATTCGTTTGACTTTATAAAATTACACGGTAAACATTTTTTTAAGCACTTTTTTACCATTACGGGTGCTTTACTAATAGTATTATCTATTGTTAGCTACTATTTTACTAAAGTGTATGCTGAAGCTGTAGTCTCAGGAATAACAAATGGTAGCAATCCGTTTAAGGTCTTAGATAATTTTATGAATGAAAACTTCGGCATCTTTATTTTATCTATAATTGTCATTATTGTGGTGTCCTTATTTTTTGGATTAATCATTTACAGCTTCACTCCTATTTACTTTAAATTATATGAAGAACGGGGTGGTGCTAACTTTGAAATGGCTGATATTATTAAACGTTATAAAGCACAAAGCGGAAAATTATTATCCTTTTTAGGTTATGGTATTTTGTTAGCTATACCATTAGGAATTGCATTTTTTATTTCAGCTTTTATTTTAACTATTACCATTATTGGTATTCTGGCAATCCCAATGGTGGTTGCATTATTTACAAGTCTTTACCACATGACGTTGCTAGAACAGCTTGATAACAAACGTAGTTTTTGGGATAGTTTTGGTTATGCTTGGACTTTAATAACATCAAAATTTTGGCATGTAGTAGGCGCTTTAGGTATTTTATATTTAATTAGTTATGTGGTACAATTAGGTGTTAATCTAATACAAAGTATTTTTCAAACTGCTAGTGTTTTAACTGATGTAACACCACAAAGCGTATTAGAACCTCAGAGCTTAGCAACAACAATAATTGCATTACTATTATTCTTTATAACGTTTTTAGTGAGCACGTCTTTAGCAACTTTTATACAGGTCTGTCAAAGTATTGTTTACTTTAGTTTAAAAGAAGAAAAAGAAAACATAAATACAGTAAGCGAAATTGACCAAATTGGATCTAGTGAAGCGTAATTTTGCTCTACATATCGTTTTTTTACTCTGCTTTTTTAGCACTTCTTTTGCTATACAAGATAATCGGGATAATGATGACGTAGAAATAACAGAAGAACTACTAGATGAATTTGACTACAAAGACAACCAAACTACAAATTTTGATAGTATATCAAAAGACAATAGTCAATTATCACCAAGACGTTTTAGCGACTTAAAAGACAAATACAAGGGTACCGATTTTATTTACGAACGTACAAAACAAAATTCAGGTTGGTGGACACGATTTAAGCAAAGTGTTTCAGATTTTTTCAGAAATTTATTCAACATTAAAAATGCAGGTCAAGCTTCAAAAATTACAGATATTTCAATAAAAATAGCTGGAGTTATCGTATTTTTATTAGTGCTGTATTTCATCTTCAAAGCTATCGTTAATAAAGAAGGGACTTGGGTTTTTGGAAAGTCGTCTGACAAAAGCATTATTCCGGTTACAGATCTAGAAACCAATATACACGTAGCAGACTTTAATACTTTAATTAAAGATGCAGAAGTAAATAATAACTACCGTTTAGCAATTAGATATTATTATTTGTGGCTATTAAAAGGCTTGTCTGAAAACCAGATTATAGACTACGATGCCGAAAAAACTAATAGCGATTATCAATACGAAATAAAAGACCCAGAAACCTCTAAAAAATTTGCCTATACCTCCTATTTGTATAACTACATTTGGTATGGCGAATTTAATGTCGATCAAACTCAGTTTGACAAAGCTAAACATGCTTTTACTAACCTTTTAAACCAGGTAAAAGCATGAACAAAACCATAAAATTTTACCTCGCGCTTTTAGCGCTATTGTTTGCCTTAATTGTGTATATAGAGTTTTCTAGAGAACGTCCAATAAACTGGAGTCCAACTTATAACGAGACACATAAAATACCGTTTGGTACTTATGTGTTTTATGAAGAATTAGATGATGTTTTTCCTAATAGTGACATTAAGAAAATCACAAGAACACCATACGAGTATTTTGATGAGTATTACAATTGGGAAGATACTATTTATAATACGTCTGGAAACTTTATACATATAGGAGAATACGCTGATCTTGATGCTGTATCTGCACAAGAACTATTAGATTTTGCCTCTTATGGTAACACCATTTTTGTGTCTACAAACTACATGCCTCAAAAATTTAAGGACGAACTAAATTTTGATATTGAAACCAATTATAATTTTAAAGGCAAAGCAAACTTTAACTTGACCAATAGTGGTTTTAAATCAGATTCTATTACTATAGAAAAAGGGTTAAATAACGTCTATTTTTCTTCACTTAGTCCAGATAACACAACCATATTGGGACATCAAAATTTTGATAGTATTCCTTATGTAAACTTCATAAAATTAAATCATGAAAAAGGAACTGTTTTACTGCATTTACAACCTGTAGCATTTACAAACTATACCTTATTAAAAGCAGATAATAAAAAATACGCAGAAGCCATTTTAAGTTATCTACCAGAAGACACGATACATTATAATTCAAAAAATAAAGTGAATAGTAAATTAAGTCGCTCTAAACTGCGTTTTATTTTAAGTCAGCCTGCATTAAGATACGCTTGGTATTTAGGCTTAATTAGTTTATTGTTATTTTTAATTTTTAATGCAAAACGTAAGCAACGTATAGTGAAGGTTATTAAACCTCATGAAAACACAACCGTAGCGTTTACCAAAACCATTGGTAATTTGTATTATGAAACTAAAGACCATAACAATTTAATAGATAAAAAAATAACCTACTTTTTAGAATATATAAGACGTGTTTACTTTATTGACACACAACTTTTAGACGAAAAGTTTGTTAAAACATTAGCTCAAAAATCTGGAAAAGATAAAGAGTTAATTAGTAAATTGGTTAATCACATTGTGCATTTACGTGCTAGAACAGAATGTACAGAGTCCAATTTAATAAACCTAAACAAACAAATTGAAGATTTTTATAACGCATAGATTATGGAAGAATTAAACAACGACAATTTACCAGAAAAAAAAGTATCGGTAGAAACTGAGCAAACAGAAGCTACTGCACAAATTTTGGCTACTAGTACAGCAGACAGTGTTAATTTTACAAATCGTATTGATTTGTCAGAATTACAAGAAGGGATTGGTCAGATTAAAAATGAGATTGGCAAAGTTATCGTTGGTCAAAAAGGCATGATTGACATGCTAATTGCATCAATATTAGCAAATGGACACAGTTTGATAGAAGGTGTTCCAGGTGTTGCCAAAACTATTTCGGCACGTTTGTTAGCAAAAACCTTGGCAGTCGGTTTTAGCCGTATTCAGTTTACACCAGATTTGATGCCTAGTGATATTTTAGGAACTTCGGTTTTTGATATGAAAACATCAGAATTCGACTTTAAAAAAGGTCCTATTTTTTCTAATATGATATTAATAGATGAAATTAATCGTGCGCCTGCTAAAACACAAGCTGCATTGTTTGAGGTTATGGAAGAGCGTCAAGTAACCATAGATGGTAAGCAATACAAAATGGATTTACCGTTTATTGTTTTAGCAACGCAAAACCCTGTTGAGCAAGAAGGAACGTATCGTTTACCAGAAGCACAATTAGACCGTTTTTTGTTTAAAATAGATATTGACTATCCAAATATTGAAGAAGAAATTGAAATCTTAAACAGAGAGCATAATTTAAGAGGAGAAAAGAAAATTGATAAAATCACTTCTTTTTTATCCAAAGAAAAAATTGAAAGATTCCAAAGTTTGGTTAATCAAATTGTGGTTGAAAGTCACTTAATAAAATACATTGCAGACATTATAGTAAGCACACGTACAAATCCCTTTTTATATTTAGGTGCTTCACCAAGAGCTTCTATTTCTATTTTAAAAGCGAGTAAAGCATTTGCTGCCATGAATGGTCGGGACTTTGTAACACCAGAAGACATTAAGCAAGCAGCAATACCTGTTTTACAACACAGGGTAATTGTAACACCAGAGCGCGAAATGGAAGGTGTGACAACTAAACAAATTATAAATCAGATTATTGAAGCGGTAGAGATACCTAGGTAACTCGGGGAAATTCAAAAAAAAAAAACTAAATTCCAAAAAAGTGATACTAAATTCTGATCATTGTAAAATTTGCGATAACAAAGTAATGGACTTCTCTAGAGGTACATTATGTGCATTAACAAATGACAGACCTGACTTTATAAACAAGTGTTCTAAAATTATATTAAAAGGTAAATTTGAGAAGCAAATCACCGA